>CALMCS010000209.1 GCA_937862875.1 uncultured Comamonadaceae bacterium | reverse complement strand
GCGGCGACCGCGTCAAGGGTCCTATCAAGTCGATCACCGACTTCGGCGTGTTCGTTGGCCTGGCTGCCGGCATCGACGGTCTGGTTCACCTGTCTGACCTCTCGTGGAACGAAACCGGCGAAGCCGCTGTTCGTAACTACAAGAAGGGCCAGGAAGTGGAAGCAATCGTGTTGGCAGTTGATGTCGACCGCGAGCGTATCTCCCTGGGTATCAAGCAGCTCGATGGCGACCCATTCACGACTTTCGTGACTGTGAACGACAAGGGCCAGATCGTTTCGGGCAAGGTCAAGACGGTTGACGCTCGTGGCGCTGAAATCGACCTCGGCGAAGACATCATCGGCTACCTGCGCGCTTCCGAAATCTCCCGCGACCGCGTGGAAGATGCTCGCAACGTGCTCAAGGAAGGCGACGAAATCACTGCTGTGGTGGTCAACGTGGATCGCAAGACCCGCAACATCCAGCTGTCGATCAAGGCCAAGGACCAGGCAGACCAGCAAGAAGCCATGGCTTCCCTGTCGGCTCAATCCGCCAAGGAAAACGCCGGCACCACCAGCCTGGGTGCACTGCTGCGCGCCAAGCTGGACAACTCCGACAAGTAAGCACTACTAGTCGGTTGCCGTCCAGGCACTGAAGAGAACGGTGGGTCAGGCTGATTCGTCAGCTTGATCGCCGCTTCTGGAAAACGGGCGCTTGAGGCGTCCGTTTCTTTTTGGTCTTACCCAAGAATTTGCGAAATCTACATGACCCGATCTGACCTTGTTGAAGAACTGGCAGCCCGCTTCAGCCAACTGACCCAACGTGACGCCGAATTTGCGGTGAAAACCATTCTCGATGCCGTCAGCGACGCTCTGGTTCGCGGTCACCGCATTGAAATCCGCGGTTTCGGAAGTTTCTCCGTCACCCGCCGCCCTCCCCGCATGGGACGCAATCCGCGCAGTGGCGAAGCCGTGGCGATTCCCGAAAAGCGCGTACCGCATTTCAAGCCCGGCAAGGCTTTGCGTGAAGCCGTCGATCAACGCGAACCCGCAGGCCAGCCAAGCGCCTCGCCCACTTCCGCACCTTGAGTCCACGGGCTGCGGCTCGTTGCTATTGTGCTGATGCCCCCCTGCGTTCTTGCGGGTGCCAAAGGGACTTCGTCTCGCCCAAGCACCGCAGACCGTAGAATCTCCCGGACCACTGGAGAGATTCGTCCATGAAATATGTCCTGTGGCTGCTCAAGGCAGCCATATTTTTTACGCTCTTCGCCTTCGCGCTGAACAATCAGCAAGACGCGATCGTCCATTTCTTCTTTGGAACGCAATGGCGTGCACCGTTGGTGCTGATCGTGCTGGCCGCCTTTGCGCTCGGCGTGATCATCGGCGCGCTCGGCATGGTGCCGCACTGGTGGAAGCACCGCTCGGCCGCCCAGCAGGCGCGTGCGCCCGAAGCCCAGAACAGCGGCGCGTCCAACGCCCTGAATCCGCAACCGAACCCCGCCACCGACCCAGCGCTGCAGCAGCCACCTATTCATGGAATTTGATCTCAGCTGGATTCTCCTGGGCCTGCCCGTCGCCTTCGTGCTGGGCTGGTTGGCCTCGCGTTTTGACCTGCGCCAGTTGCGCGACGAGAACCGCCGCGCGCCCAAGGCCTACTTCAAGGGCCTGAACTACCTGCTCAACGAGCAGCAGGATCAGGCCATCGACGCCTTCATCGAGGCGGTTCAGAACGACCCCGACACCACCGAGCTGCACTTTGCGCTCGGCAACCTGTTTCGCCGCCGCGGCGAGTACAACCGTGCCGTGCGCGTGCATGAGCACCTGTTGTCGCGCGGCGATCTGGGCCGCGTGGACCGCGACCGCGCGCAACATGCGCTTGCGCTCGACTTCCTCAAGGCCGGCCTGCTGGATCACGCCGAAGACGCCCTGCGCCGTCTCGAAGGTACGCCCTTCGAAGCCCAGGCCCGCGTCGCGCTGCTGGCCATCTACGAGCGTTCGCGCGACTGGCCACAGGCCATGGCGATCACGCAGAAGATGCAGGCCGCCCATCAAGGCGACTTCAGCGCAAGACAGGCGCATTTCCTGTGCGAACAGGCGCTGGCCAAGTCCGCCCAAGGCGACGGCGCCGGTGCGCAGGCGCTGCTTGAACAAGCCGTGCAGACCGCTCCGCAGGCCGCCCGTGCCCGGATTGAATTGGCCCGCTTGAAGCAGCGCGCCGGTCAGTCCAAGGAGGCCTTGGATGCGCTGCTGGAACTGGCCGAGACCACGCCCACGGCGCTGCCGCTGGCCGTGCCCTTGCTGGTCGAGCTCAGCACCGCCACGGGTCAGGAAGCCAAGGTCTACGACCTGCTGCGCCAGCGCTACGACGTGATGCCTTCGCTCGATCTGCTCGATGGCATCGTGGCGCTTGAAGCCGCCCAGGGCAACGGCGCCAACTCGCGCGAATGGTATGTGCGCCACCTCGAACACGAGCCTTCCCTAGTCGCTGCAGCGAAATGGCTCAATGACGAAACGCTGGAACACGAGCAATTTCATCCACAAGTTCAGCGCGCACTTGATCAAGCTGCAAAACCCCTCACACGCTACCGCTGCGCAGCGTGCGGGTTTGAGGCCCGTCAGCATTTCTGGCAGTGCCCAGGCTGCCAGACATGGGATAGTTATCCGGCACGTCGGGTAGAGGAACTCTAGACATTTCAAGCCTCGCCCGGCTGCATTTCTTGCAACCCGGGCGCTCCATCCACAACCGGCTGGACGTCCTCACCGAGGGAGGAACTTTGAAATGAAAATCCGACGCTGGATCATCGGCTGTGCCGCGATGCTCGTGACTTCACTGGCTTTGGCGGCCGTGGACATCAACAAGGCCACGGAAGCAGAACTCGATGGCATCAAGGGGATCGGCCCCGCCACATCCAAACTCATCCTGGAAGAGCGCAAGACCGCCCCATTTGGCGACTGGAACGATCTGACCAAGCGCGTCAAGGGCATCGGTGCCAAACGCGCCGAACGGCTCTCCAACCAGGGTCTGGTGGTGAACGGCAAGCCCTGGGATCCCGCCACCGCCCAGGCCAAGCCTGCGGGCACCAAAGAGCCCTTCAAGGGCGCCAAGCACTCCGGCAAGTCCGTAGCCAAGGCAGAGACCAAGTAGCCTCGACGCTGACAGTGGGCGTGGGCTGAGAGGCCCATGGCCTGACCCACGAGGTGATGCCCTGCACAAGGTCATCACCTTTTTCTCATCCGCTCCCGTTGGAAAAGAGCGCGTCTGCGCCTACGTGCAATGTGCGCCAACAGCCGCAATATGGGCGCTGCCCATTTCGCCTAAATCAGGGGCGTATTTCTATCGGTCCAGACCTTCTCGCAGCGATTGCAAATGCCGCTTTTGGGCCAAACACCCTTA
>CALMCS010000208.1 GCA_937862875.1 uncultured Comamonadaceae bacterium | reverse complement strand
TGAGGGTTCGATTCCCTCTACCCGCTCCACTTCGACTTTCCAGGGTCTTCCGCCGAACGCCAGGGAACGTCGTAAGTCATTGTCAGGATTGAGGATTTTCACCCAATCTCGATCCACTGACATCCAGCGAAATCCACTCCCAGCCGGTTCTAACTGGTACGTTGAGCGGTACATTGGCAATGCGGAGGTTCCCAAAACCGTATTGTTGCTGGAGGAGCCGGGGTTCCGTCGGGAACATGGCATCCAACTCGCTTCGCAGGAGTTGGGCTCATGCTTTCAGACCTCCAGGTTCGACAGGCCAAGGTGACCGGCAAGGCGTACTCGCTTGTCGATTTCGACGGTCTCTACTTCCACATCTCCGCCACCGGCTTCAAGGCCTGGCACTTCCGCTTCACTTGGGGCGGCAAGCGCGAGCGCATGTCCTTCGGCGGCTATCCCGCGCTTTCCCTGAAAGACGCTCGTAATCTGCGCGACGAGGCCCGGGCAATGCTGGCCAAGGGCATCAACCCGCATTCGGAGCGCAAGCGCAAGCGCCACGCCATCGTCCTGGCGGGCGAGCACACCTTCCAGGCCATCTACGACAAATGGCTGGCCCACCGCAGCCTCTCTCTGGAAAATGAGGGCCGCCAGAGCACGCCCAAACAGATCGGGCGCGTCTTCGCCAAGGATGTGTTTCCCGTATTGCGCCACCTGACCGTCTACGACGTCACCCGCGCCCACCTGCTGGACATCATCGGCAGAGTGGAAAAGCGTGGCTCGCTGTCGGTCGCCGAGAAGCTGCGCACCTGGTTCAGCCAGCTATTCACCTACGCCTCGGTGGTGGTGCCCAACATGGGCGACAACCCGGCCAAGGATTTGGATGTGGTGGCGATGCCGCTGCCGCCGGTCGAGAACAACCCCTTTTTGCGCATGCCCGAGCTGCCGGCCATGCTGCAGACGTTGCGCAAGTACAGCGGTCGCCTGAATACGCAACTGGGTCTACGTCTGCTGCTGCTCACGGGCGTGCGCACCGGTGAATTGCGCTACGCCACGCCCGATCAGTTCGATCTGGAGCGCGGTCTGTGGATCATCCCGGTTGTCAGGCTCAAGCAACGCAAGCAGCTCACCAAGAAGAAGCGCCAGCGTTTCGCCGACATCCCGCCGTACATCGTGCCACTGTCGTTGCAGGCACAAGAAGTCGTTCGTCATCTGCTGGGAAATCTGAAGCCAGCGCAGGTCTATCTCATCCCCGGTGATTGGTGCCTGAAAAACCCTCTCAGCGAGAACACGCTCAATGGCGCGCTCAAGCGTATGGGATATGAAGACCAGCTCACTGGGCACGGCGTTCGCGCCACAATCTCGACCGCGCTCAATGAATTGGGCTATCCGCCCAAGTGGGTAGACGCCCAACTTTCGCATGCCGATCCGGATCGGATCAGCGCGACCTACAACCACGCCGAGTACGTCGAGCAGCGCCGCGTCATGATGCAGGACTGGGCCGACCGTCTGGACTTGTTCGAGCAGAATCAGGTCGAAGTTGCCAGCACACACCTGACCATCACGCTGCAGGGCCTGCCCACGATTGCCGGACAGGCGGCAGCGCAGCCGCCCGCCCTGAATCCAAACGCCCCTCAGTTGATCGTTGCGCCTGCACCGGATGCGCCAGCGGTTCCAGCTTCCGTATATCGACTTTCGGCGGTGCATCTGCCCGAGTACGCGCGACCCACGCTGTCAGAGGTGCAGCGCGAGCGCTTGCAATTGCTGGAGATGTTCGAGGCATCCCACAACCTGTCGGTGGCCGACTACGCCAAGCTGGTTGGCAAGTCCCGCCGCTGGATCACTTACGAGATTCAGGCCGGCAATCTCCTGTCGATCCATCTGGGTCACCGTGGGCAGCGCGTCCCGGACTGGCAACTCGACCCCATCAAACGCAAGCTGATTCAGGCTGTCCTGAAGCTGGTGCCGCGCGGCATCGACACCTGGCACATCTATCACGCACTGCTGCGGCCATACGATGCCCTGGGCAAGTGTCCAGTCATCGAGGCAGTCGATCCGACCAACCTGCATCTTGCAGCTCGACTGGTCGCCGCACATGCCATAGAAACCGATGAGCTTGCAGAGCAATCGGAGGCGTCTCCGGTGCTGGCCAGGCAGACTGTAGAGCGCCTGGTAAAAACGGCAATGTTGGTTGATACGCCCGAAGATCTAGTCGCCCGTTGAGCTGAGGCCGGACGGCAGCACCGTCCGGTCAAGGTCAAAGCAGGGAACAAAGGTTGATCGCTTCGCATGACCAACCCTCCGTCTTCTGCGCGGCCAACTCGCAATGTTCAGTAGCAGGTAGCGTTTCGCGTCGAATCTGCGCCTGGCAGTCACCATGGGCGACTTCTCTGTGATGCTATCTCGCTATATCAGTATCCAGATCGGATATGACGCCAGCAGATTTCCGTTGCCAATCCCAAGCCCCGAGCAATAGATTCCGACCGCTCGCCGCTTTTTGAAACCGCTGGCGTATCAGACCATACCGATACGGTTTTGCGGGAGCCGCAACTTCTCACGATCCTGATAGTGCAAGCGTCACTGTCGAGCCGCGACGGACGCTCGATTTTCTTGTGCTCGATGGATTTTTGCACATCGAGCACACAACGCCTACTCGTTGCGCGAACTGATCAGAAGTAATCAAAAGCGGGCGTCATCACTCGCGTCTTGCGCGGACAACAGGCCGACCATGGGGACGGCTGCAAAAGCAGTCGGCCCTGTAGTTCTTCTCCTGGAAGGAGACGGAGCATGCACGAGAACAAAAATGATGCACCAACATCAAAGGTGTTCTACCGCCCGCTCGAAGCGTCCATCCGCTGGGCCGGACTGCTGCGATACGAGCAGGTGATTCTGGCTTCGGTCTCGTCGCCGATGAATCTGCCGCAGTCGCTGGACTGCCCACGTTTGGGCGAACTGCGGCTGTACACCGACCGCATCTATGACGGCATCCTCAACGGGGAACTGCCCTTCGGGCA
This sequence comes from uncultured Comamonadaceae bacterium, assembly GCA_937862875.1. Classification (GTDB taxonomy): domain Bacteria; phylum Pseudomonadota; class Gammaproteobacteria; order Burkholderiales; family Burkholderiaceae_C; genus Diaphorobacter_A. The sequence goes on along the minus strand of CALMCS010000208.1, from coordinate 467 downwards.
GCACGGCATCACGACGCGCGACACCACGTTGATCGAATCGCATGATCTGACGGTGCGCCATGTCGATCTGAAGTGCTGGATGCGCCAGCACTACCCCGAGCAGCGGCCCGGCTTTCTCTTCTCCCGCGGCGAGCGCATCACCCATCCCTTCATCTCTCTGGAAACAGGGCAAGCCATGCTGGTCGAACGCCAGGCTTTGAAATCCGTCCTGGAACAGACCAAACGTCAGCTTCGCGAGTTGCAGGACAAGCATGACGCGCTGCTCAAGCAGCCCACGGTGATTCCGGCATGCGCGCAGTGTCCGATCAGTGATCGAGCCGAGGCCACCTACCTGAACATCGTTGGCGGCCTGTTGGAGCTGATGCTCGGCCAGTCGCCATCGGGCACGCCGTACTCCAGCTTCAAGACGCAGGAGGCCGTGGTCAGCGCGCTGGTCGCCCATCACAGCGGCGCCATGGGTATCGCGG
>CALMCS010000207.1 GCA_937862875.1 uncultured Comamonadaceae bacterium | reverse complement strand
GTGCATGTTCCATTCAAACGCCAGCTTGAGCTTGGTGCCCACGCCGTCGGTGCCGGAGACCAGGACAGGTTCTTTGTAACGCTTGGGCACTTCGAACAGCGCGCCGAAGCCGCCGATGCCGGCCATCACACCTTCGCGCATGGTCTTTTTGGCAAGCGGCTTGATACGCTCGACCAGTGCGTCGCCCGCGTCGATGTCAACGCCAGCGTCTTTGTAGGAAATGGGGGTGGAAGGTGTGGAGGAGCTCATGAGAAGGGGAATTCAGGGTGCATGAAGCCCGCGTTGCAGGCAGAACAACTGGGGATTTTAAGCCGTAGGGCCAATCGCCGCCGAATACTTCGCTAGTTGGCACTGGCAATCGTGCGGCAAAAAGCACAATCTGACAGTTTGATGGTGTGCAAATTCGACTCTCGGCGGGGCATGTTCGCACATGGCACTAAAATCAAACACTTCCCGCCTGCTATTCATGTTGGCTGCGCCGGTCCCGATGGAGTCGCGAATTGTTTCGCGGCACCCATGGCTGGCTGTATGGCCCCAGATTCTTGTTCCATGCCATTCATCCCGAAGTTAGTAGTCCCTGCCATTTCTGCCGGAGCCCGGCGGCACTTGTGTGTGCGCTGGACGCGTGAGGTTGCCGCGTGAAACAGTTGGCTCTGGACATCGGCCTAGCGCCGGGGCCGTCATTGGATCGGTTCTTCATTGGTCCCAATGAGGAGGCGATCGCCCACCTGCGCCTGTCCGTCGGCTCGGGGCACAACTATGTGCGCTCGCCCGTCCCCACGTACCTGTGGGGCGAGTCGGGTTGCGGAAAAACCCATTTGCTGAGAGCCACTTACGAGGCCTTGCGAGAGCAGGGGCAGTCGGTGGGCTGGCTGGATTCGTCCGTGAGCGACCCGGCAGCGTTCAGTGAGCGCTGGGTGACGGTGATCATGGATGAAGTGCATCTGTACAACAGCAAGCAGCAGGCGGCGGCCTTCAATTGGTTCATCAATGCCCTGAATCCCGCTGTGGGTAATCCGCGCTGGGTTCTGGCGGCTGGCGATCTGCCGCCGGCCGATTTGCCGCTGCGCGACGATTTGCGCAGCCGTCTGGGCTGGGGCCATGTGTTCCAGCTGCATTTTCTGGACGACACGGCGCGCCGCAAGGTGCTGCGCCAGGAAGCCGACGCGCGGGGTATTTTTCTCGCGGACGAAGTGATGGACTACATGCTCAAGCGCTTCTCACGCGATTTGGGCAGCCTGATGCAGCTCCTGTTCAAGCTCGACAGCTACTCTTTGCGCGAGAAACGCGCGGTCACCATCCCGTTGCTCAAGGACATGCTGCAGCACGAATGACTCGGATGCCGGTAACCCACCCCATCGCGGTTTGCCGGCACCATCAACAAATAAATATGAATGAATTCCAATAATCTGGTGCAACGGCCCCGACTGGCTCTGTTCGATCTGGACCACACCTTGTTGCCACTCGACTCCGACTTTGAATGGGGCGAGTTCTCCATTCGCATCGGTTGGGCCGACAAAGAAGCATTTGGCCGCCGCAATCAGGCCTTTTTCGACGACTACCTGGCAGGTCGCCTCGATGCCCACGATTACGTGCGCTTTGCCACCGACGCCGTGCGTGAGCGCGGCGAGGCGGAAGCGGCGCGCGCCCACGAGCAATTCATGACCGAAGTGATTCGTCCGGCGATTCGCCCGGAAGCCCTCGATCTGTTGCGCTCACACCACGAAGCGGGCGATGAAATCGTCATCATCACCGCGACCAACGAATTCGTGACCACCCCGATCGCCAAGGAACTTGGCGTGAAGAATCTGATTGCTGTGCGGCTTGCCCGCGATGACAATGGGTGGATTACGGGTGAGATCGACGGCATTCCGTCCATGCGCGAAGGCAAAGTGACGCGCATGGAAGAGTGGCTCAAGCAACGCAACTGGAGCTGGGCCGATGTGGAATGCACCTTCTATAGCGATTCCATGAACGATGTACCGCTTTTGGAAAAAGTAGAGCATCCAGTGGCCACCAACCCCGACGCGCGTCTGCGCGCACTCGCGCAGCAAAAAGGCTGGCGCATTCTGGACCTGTTCCCCCCAAAGCCATGATCAAAACCTTCATCGATAAATTGCTGGGCAAGAAACCCGGCAGCCCCGCTGCCAAAGCCAAGAACCGCTTTGGCAAGCGAGTGGACGTTCCGGTGTCGGTGCATGGCATCGATCCCGAACTCGTGGACAAGCGCGCGACCGATGTGGTCCGCACACTCAAGCAGGCCGGTTTCGAGGCCTACGTCGTCGGCGGTGCCGTGCGCGACTTGCTGCTCGGCCTGCGTCCCAAGGACTTCGACGTCGCGACCAACGCCACGCCCGAGCAGGTGAAGTACCTGTTCCGCCGCGCCTTCATCATCGGCAAGCGCTTTCGCATCGTGCACGTGGTGTACGGCCGTGGTCGCGAGCATGAGGTGATCGAAGTCTCCACCTTCCGCGCGCATCTCGACAATGCCGCCGCGGAGCAGGTGGCCGGCAACGAAAAGACCAGCAAGGCACAGCTCGCAGGCATGCAGCATGCCGTGGACGCCAGCGGCCGCGTGCTGCGCGACAACGTCTGGGGTCCGCAGGACGAAGACGCCACACGCCGCGATTTCACCGTCAACGCGATGTACTACGACCCGGAAACCCAGGTCGTGGTCGACTTCCACAAGGGCATCGAAGATGCCAAGAAGAAGACGCTGCGCATGATCGGCGACCCCGCCACGCGCTACCGCGAAGACCCGGTCCGCATCATCCGCGCCGTGCGTTTTGCGGCCAAGCTCTCGCAGCTCGGCTTCAAGCTCGACGCCAAGACCGCCAAGCCCTTGGTGGAAAGCGAGCATCTGCTGAACGACGTGCCGCAAAGCCGTCTGTTCGACGAAATGCTCAAGCTGCTGCAGACCGGTCACTCCATTGCATCGGTCGAGCAACTCAAGGAATTGGGTCTGGCCAAGGGCATCTACCCGCTGCTCGACGTCGTGGTCGAGCGCGCCAACACGCCGTTCGTGCATGCCGCTCTGGCGGATACCGATCGCCGCGTGGGCGAAGGCAAGACGGTGGCACCAAGCTTCCTGCTCGCCTGCGTGCTGTGGCAGGACGTGAAGGCCGGATGGGAGCAACGCATGCAGCGCCAGCAGGCCTTCCCGGCACTGCAGGACGCCATCGACGACGTGTTCGACAAGCGCATTGGCGATGTCTCCGGTCGCGGCAAGCTGGCCGCCGACATGCGCGAAATCTGGGTGATGCAGCCGCGCTTCGAAAAGCGCTCGGGCTCGACACCGTTCGGCATGGTGGCGCATCTGCGCTTCCGTGCGGGCTTCGACTTCCTGCGTTTGCGCGCCGATATCGGCGAAGTGGACGAGCAGCTCGCCGACTGGTGGCAGCAATTCCAGGTGGCCGACGACGCACGCCGCGACGACATGATGGATCAGGCCAAGGAAGAGCAGCGCGCCAAGCAGCGCAAGGCTCCACCTGCACCTGGCAAACGCGCCCCCAAATCGGGCACTGCACCGGCAGCAGACCAGGGCACACCAGCGCCTCAGGACAAGCCCAAGGCCAAGGCCGTGCAGGCCAAGCAGCAGGAGCCGGAAGGCAACTTCGAGAACGCCGAAATCGGTGACGCACCGGGCGCCAAGAAGCGCCGCCGCCGTCGCCGCAAGCCCGGTGGTGCCGAAGGTGGCCCGTCGAATGACGGACAAGGCTCCTCGCAAGACTGAGTCTGGCAGCGCTCCAGCATGTCAACGGTGATGAAGCCAACCGCCTGGATCGGTCTGGGCGCGAATCTGGGCGATGCGCGCGCCGCGCTGGCGCAGGCGGTGCGCGACATCGGCGCATTGCCTGCCACGCAGGTGCTGCGCGTCTCGTCGCTCTACGGCAGCGCGCCCGTGGACGCGAGCGGGCCGGACTATCTGAACGCGGTGGCGGAAATCAGCACCGCGCTATCTCCCCTCGAACTGCTCGACGCACTGCAAGCCATCGAGCTCGGCGCGGGCCGTGAGCGCCCCTACCGCAACGCGCCGAGAACGCTCGATCTGGACATCGTGCGTTTTGCCGATCTGACCATGACCACCGAGCGGCTGACCCTGCCGCATCCACGCTGGAACGAACGCGCGTTTGTGTTGCAGCCGATGGCGGAGCTGTTGGGTGCGCAGATTCTCGAGAGCTTGCCTGCAGCGCTGCAGCAGCAGGTCAAAGATCAGCGCATCGAGCGCCTGGTCGGCCCAGAGGAGTGGCTCGCGTACTGAGCCTGCGGCGTTTTCTCTCCGTGAAACGGCCTTGGACGGTCATGAACTTCCCGTTGGGTGATTCTGGCGGGGGCGAGTCTGGGCAAACAAAAACCTCTCACGCAGAAATTCATTGTGGTCCGTTTGAGGGCCATGCGGGCCTGACTGGCCCAGAGCGTTCACCCGAAGCAATTGCGCCCGCCATCACCGTGGAGTTCAAGGTGATGGCGGGCACAGATTTTGAGGCTTTGTGGGGCAGCGCCCGGATCGAGCTGCTGCCCATGGGGCGCATCCTGGAGGCTCCAGATTCGCCTCTGGTGGTCAGTCGACCTTGGCGCCCGATGCCTTGACCAGTTGCTGGTACTTGGCGCGTTCGGCGGCCATGAAGGTGTCGAACTGCTCAGGCGTGGTGGGCACAGGCTCGGCCATCATGGTGGCGAACTTGGCCTTGGTTTCCGGCGCGTTGAGTGCGTCGGTGAAGGCCTTGTTGAGCTTGTCCAGCACCGGCTTGGGCGTGCCGGCCGGAGCGACCAGACCCCACCAGGTGTCGATCGAGAAGCCCTTGAAGGTCTTGGACAGCGGCTGCACGTCCGGCAGCATGGGGCTGGTGGCCAGCGAGGTCACGGCCAGGGCCTTGAGCTTGCCCGACTTGATGTTGGGCGCTGCGGCGGCGAGGTTGTCGATGTTGAAATCGACTTCACCGGCGAGCAGGGCCAGCTGTGCAGGGTTGGCACCGCGGTACGGGATGTGCAGCGCGTAGATGCCGGCCTTTTGCTTGAACATTTCGCCCGCGAGGTGACCGGCGCTGCCGTTGCCGCCGCTGCCGTAGTTCAGCTTGCCGGGGTTGCTCTTGGCGTATTTGATCAGGTCGGCGACCGAGTGGATGCCGAGTTTGTCGGCGCGTTCGGCGTTGATGACCAGCACGTTGGGCACGCGGACCATCTGCGTGATGCCGGCAAAATCCTTGTCGGCGTTGTAGGGCATCTTGGAGAACAGCCACGGGTTCACGGCGTGCGTCGCGGTCGCTGCCAGGCCGATGGTGAGGCCGTCGTGCGCGGCCTTGGCGACGATGTCGGCACCGATGTTGCCACCCGCGCCGGCCTTGTTGTCAACGACCACGATACCCAGCGAATCACGCACACGCTCGGCCAGAATGCGCGAGGTGACGTCCAGCGGGCCGCCCGGGGCGTAAGGAACGACGAGGCGAATGGGTGCGTCCTGCTCTGCATGCGCGGCCAAGGGAGCTGCGGCAGCCATGATGGCAGCGGCAGTCGTAATGAGGATAGTTCTGCGGTTCATAAATAGAGTGTTTTCGCACCCCCCGTGAGTCGCTGCGCGCGTGCCCCCGAGGGGACACCGCCATCGCTGCGGAGCGCGGCCCTGGCTCAGCGCTTGCTGGTTTGGGCCGTGCGGGGTGGGATGCTGCCTAGTTGTACTTACTATCGGATTATTACCCGGCCCGGCGATTACGCTCCGTGCTTGTCGGCTTCGGTGGTGAAGGCGTCGGCGTAGAACTCGTCGGATGGCAGGGCGCATTGGGCGGTGAATTCAGCCCGGGCCGAGTCGACCACGATCGGGGCTCCGCAGGCGTAGACCTGGTGGGCCGAGAGGTCGGGGAAGTCTTCCATCACGGCGCGGTGGACGAAGCCGGTGCGGCCGGTCCATTGGTCTTCGGGCAGGGCGTTGGAGACCACTGGCACATAGTGCAGCTGGGGCATCACGGCCTGTTGTTCCTGCACCCAGGCGTTCATGTACAGGTCTTCGGGACGGCGGCCACCCCAGTAGAGCGTGACCGGGCGCTTGATGTCCTTGTGCTGCAACTGCTCGATCAGCGCCTTGATGGGGGCGAAGCCGGTGCCGGAGGCCAGCAGGACGATCGGCTTGTCGGAGTCTTCACGCAGGAAGAAACTGCCGAACGGGCCTTCGACGCGCAGGATTTCTCGCTCCTTCATCGCACCGAACACGTGGTCCGTGAAGCGGCCGCCCGCCATGTGGCGGATGTGCAGGTCCACGCCGGGCGCGGTTTCCTGCTGGTGCGGGGCGGTGGCCATCGAGTAGGCGCGGCGGGCTCCGTCGCGCAAAATGAATTCGACGTACTGGCCGGCGTGGTACTTGAAGTGGTCGGCCGCGGGCAGTTGCAGCTTCACCAGCATCACGTCGTGCGACAGGCGCGTGAGCGAGGAGACGCGCACGGGCAGCTTCTTGATCGGGAACGAGCTTTCGTCGGTGACCTGGCGCGATTCGAGGACCACGTCGGTGAGCGGTTTGGCGCAGCAGGTGAGCACGAAGCCGGCGGCTTCTTCCTCGGCGCTCAATGCCTTGGCCTGGTGTTCGCCGTGCGTGACCGAGCCGCTCAGCTTCTTGCATTTGCAGGAGCCACAGGCACCGTCCTTGCAGCCGTAGGGCAGGCCCACGCCGCTGCGGATGGCGGCGGCCAATATGGTTTCCTCGCCCTGCGATGAGAAGGCTCTGCCGCTCGGCAGTACGCTGATGTTGTGGGCTTGAGCGGACGTCTGCTCGGTGGTCATGTTCCGGGTATCCTTGGAGTTCTTGTCAGTTCTAACTGTCTGTCTTCAGCTTTGGAGCGCGCGCTGCATCACCGATACAGGCGACTCCTCATAAGGCCTCGATTTTGCCCTCAAACCAAAGTCCCCTTGGTGCGTTGCCAGCGCGCTTTCGTCGAGTACGGGTGTTGATCGTCGGTTGCGGCGATGTTGGCATGCGTGCCGTCAAGAGCCTCGGAGCCAGCGCACAGGCCCGCAGCACGCGGGTTTCGGTGAGCGCGCTGACCTCCTCGGTGGAGCGCAATGCGGAGTTGCGCGCGGCGGGCGTGCGGCCGCTGGTGGGCAATCTGGACGATGCGGCGAGCCTGCACCGTCTGGCCGGCGTGTTCCAGCGCGTGCTGTATCTGGCCCCTCCGCCCGGCGAAGGGGCGACGGGCGCGCAGTGGTGGCGCGATGCGCGCACTGAAAAATTTGCACGGGCCCTGCGCTTGCGTGGCTTGCCCGAGGCGCTGGTATATGCCTCCACGACGGGTGTCTACGGCGATTGCGAAGGCGACCGGGTCAAGGAAAGCCGCCCCGTGGCACCGACCACGCCGCGCGCGCACCGGCGCGTGAATGCGGAGCGGGCGATGCGCCATCTCGGCCGGGCCGGCACGCGCGTCAGCATTTTGCGGGTGCCTGGGATCTATGCCCTGGATCGCCCGAGTGGCACGCCGGTGGCGCGGCTGCAGCGCGGCACGCCAGTGTTGGCGGCAAAGGACGATGTCTACACCAACCATATTCAGGCCGACGATCTGGCGCGCGCCTGCGTGCTCGCGCTGTGGCGCGGCAAGCCGCAGCGCGTCTACAACGTGAGCGATCAGACCGAGATGAAGATGGGGGATTATTTCGATCTGGCCGCGGACCTGTTCGGTCTGCCGCGCCCGCCCCGGGTGGCGCGCGATGCGGCGCAGGATCAATTGCCGGTGACCTTGCTCAGCTTCATGGGCGAGTCGCGCCGCATGGACACCGAGCGCATGCGCACGGAGCTGCGTGTGGCGCTGCGCTACCCCACGGTGGTGAACGGATTGCGCGGCGAGCCTGTGTGATCACCCAGAGCAGAATAGGTGATCAGTGGGTGCTCGGTGGGCGCTCAGCGCGGATAGACATTGCCCGCTGCGTCGGTGCAGCGAAACACGTTGCAGTTGGTCATCTCCGGCGGCTTGGGTTGCGGCTGGGGACGCTCGGGCGGGCGTGACGGGAATGAAGGACGTGAGGGGTATGGTGGGCGAATGACGAACGGCGGTTGCACGACGTAGGGGTACGCGGGCGCATAGGCGCCGGACCTTTCACGGTCCCGTTGTGCCTGCACCCATTGTTCCTGCGTCAGGCACGCCTGATCCAATTGGCGCTGTGCGGCATCCAGGCGAGCCGCTTCGTCATACATGCCGCGGCCCATGGTGGACTGCACTTCTTCGAAGTTGCGCCGGGCCTGCAGGCAGGCCTGCGAATTGGCGGGGTTGGGCTCCTCGGAGCGCCCCCGGCCCGAGCGCTCGTTGGCGCTCAGCTGGCGGTCTTGCTGCTGCAGTTGGCGCTGTTCCGCTTCGAGCTTCATCTTTTCGCGCTTGCGCTCCAGCGCCAGAGCGGCCTGTTCGCGCTCCTCCTGAATTTCTTCAGGCGTCTTGCGGGGTTCGATCTCCTGGGCCTTGGTGCCGCTGGCGCAGCGGCCGTCGGTGTAGGTGACCTTTCCGGTGACCGGATCCGAGCAGCGTATGACCTGCGCATTGCCCGCGAGGGGCAAGAGCGCCATCAGCAGCCCCACGGCCCAGCCACCGACCACCGTTGAGGACGATGATCGGGCGCTTCGGTCGGAGGGGGGGCGGCTGATGGTCATGTCAGCAGTTTACTTGCCGCTCCACGGATTGCCCTTGGCGCGCTGCTCTTCTTCGCGCTGCTGACGCTGGCGCTCGAAGATCTCGGCACGTTCGCGGTTCACACGCGGGTCAGGGCTGTTCAACTGGCGCTGCTCCTGCTGGCGCAGGATTTGCTCGCTGCGATTGAAGTCGCGCTGGCTGGCGGAGTTCTGGTCGCGATTGATGTCGCGCGGGCGGGCTCCTCCGGGATTGGCTTCGCGGTTGAACTGCGAGCTGCGGTCGTTGTCGCGACGGCGGTCATTGTCACGGCGACGCTCTTCCTCGCGACGGGCCGCTTCGCGGCGGTCATTGTCGCGGCGGCGCTCCGCTTCTCGGCGATCGGCCTCACGGCGGCGCTCGGCATCACGGCGCTCCCAGTCGCGGCGTGCGGCTTCGCGTTCCTGGTTGTTGCGCCAGTTGCGCTCGCGCCATTGGTAGTCTTCGTTATCTACATAGATGACGCTGCCGCCGCCGCTGGGATAGCCGTAGCCGCCACCGCCGTAACCGCCGCCGTCATAGTACGGATCGTTAGGATTGCTCACGCAGCCTGCTGCGAGTGCGGCGAACCCAGCAACTGCCAGTAGTTTCAGTGGAGTGGAGTAGCGCATTGTTGTAATCCCTTTTCTATGGTGACCAGGCCAGTGGTGGAGTGACTGGCCCGTCTTGTGTTCGCGGTACTGTATGACAAGTACCCGGAAGGCGGCTGCAAACCTCGCGACGGCTGTCGTGATAGGTGTCGCGATAACTGCTTGACGCGTCAAGAGGTATTTTCGTTGACCCGGGACCTGATCTTTGTCAGGATTTGCCAGTTCTTCACAGATGTATCTGGGTGTATTTAATCACTCATTGCCGTGAAATACACCGGGAACTTGCTGCAAATAGTCGGCAAGTTGCTGAATGGCCAAGCGCACCTTGGCCGGTTGGGTGTCGCGCTGCGGCGTCACGGCCCAGATCGGCAGGCCACCCGCACGGCCAAATTGCCAGCTCGGCAACAGCCGCACCAGGCGCTTGGCGGCCAGCGCCTCCTGCACGTCCATGCTGCCCAGCAGGGCAATGCCAAGTCCCGCCTCGCACATCTGCAGCAGCGCAAACTGATTATTGCTGGCAATGCGGGGCTGAATCGGCAGGCGCTGCTCCTGCCACTGGCCTTGCGCATCGGGAACGCGAACGTCGAGCCCGTGCTGCTCCATGGGCGAGGGCAGTCCGAGCCAACTGGCGGTGAGCAGCGCGTCCGGCGTCTGCGGCATGCCGTGTTGGGCCAGCCATTGGGGCGAGGCGCAGGGCCACCAGTCCATGCGCCCGAGGCGTCTGGCCACCCACTGCGAATCGGGCAGGTGACCGTAGCGCACCGCCAGATCGATGCGGGCATGGGTCAGGTCGATTTGTGCGTCGTCCACCAGCAGATGCAGGCGCAGCGCAGGAAATGCATTCATCAGCCCGCCGAGCGCCGGTGCGATGTGGCGGGAAAAACCGACGGTGGAGGAGATGCGCAACTCGCCACTCGGCTCCTGGCGCTCGGCCTGCAGCTCGGCGCGCGCGCTGGAGGCCGCGTCCACCATCAGCGCGCATTGGGCGTAGAAGCGCTGGCCGGCGTCGGTCAGAGTGAGTTGGCGCGTCGTGCGGTGCATCAGCGTCACGCCGCCCTGGCTCTCCAATTGGCGCACCTGTTGGCTGACGGCCGACGGGCTCATGCCGAGCGAGCGGGCAGCCGCCGTCATGGAGCCGTGCCGTACCACCGCCGCAAAAATCGCCATGCGTTTGAAATCGTCCATAGGAGGCTATTGTGAAGTAGAGCTTCAAAGTATTGGCAGTATTTACCGACTTATCGAATGATTCGTAAGAGTTTAATCTTCAGGGCATGTTCAACACGATTGGCAGGCCGAAGTCGGTTGCCATCACTGAAAAGGAATTTGCAATGAAAGTAGCTTTGATTGGCGCATCGGGTTTTGTGGGTTCGGCCTTGCTGAAAGAGCTGCTGCACCGTGGTCATGACGTGGTGGCACTCGCTCGCCACCCTGAGAAAATCGCCGCCCAGCCGCACCTCGCCGTGGTGGCCGCCGATGTCATACAACCCACGCAGGTGCAGGACGCAGTGAAGGGCACCGACGCCGTCGTGAGTGCCTACAACGCCGGTTGGACCAACCCGAACATCTACGCCGATTTCATGGCCGGCT
>CALMCS010000206.1 GCA_937862875.1 uncultured Comamonadaceae bacterium | reverse complement strand
ATCCGCACAGCAAACCCAGCCCACAGCCCCGCGCCATTGCTGACAAACAGCTTCATGCGCTGCACGTCGTACGCCCCGCGCACATAGCCGTCGTTCACGGGCGCGACCAGCCAGCGGTCCATGCCGACGATGTGACCGCCGTGCGTGTGACCGGAGATTTGCAGGCCCACACCGTAGCCCGCGTTCTGCTTGGCCAGCTTCGGTTGATGGGCCAGCAGCAGATGGAAATCGGCGCCCTTGGCCTGTTTGGCCACCGCCTCGATGTCGGGCGGCAGACCCTCTGCCACCGCCGGGTCGGCGTTTTGATTCGACAAACGACCATAGGCCGGATCGCCCACGCCAGAAATCGCCAGCGTGCGGCCCTTGATCTTCACGCGCTGGGTCTGGTTTTCCAGATAGTTCAGATTCAAGCCGCGATACACGCGTGCCCAGGCGTTGTAGCCGCTGTAATACTCGTGATTGCCGGGTGCGGAATACACGCCGTATTTGGCACGCAGTTGCGACAGCGGTGCGATGTTGGCCGCTTCGGTGGCAACGTCGCCATCGACCATGTCGCCCGGCAACACGATCAGGTCGGGCTTCACGGCCATGGTGCGGTCGACGATGCCCTGCACGTATTTCGCGTTGTTCACCGGGCTGGCATGGATGTCGGCGATCACGGCGACGCGCAGGCCGTCGAACTCGGCGGGCAGAAGGGGCAGCGCAATTTCCTGCTCGTGCACCTGCGGCACCTTGAGCGCCTCGGCAACCCCCAGCCCCGACACCACAAAGGCCACGACAACCCCCATGAAGGTGCACGTCACGCGCGAGCCGGCCGTCAAGCGTTGACCGAAGACGACCAGCAAAAATCCCAGCAGATCGCGCAGCAGCGCCAACACGACCGCGATCAGCAGCGCCGCCAGAACCCAGCCGCTCACCACCTGCAGGTGCGCAATCACCTGATAACTGAGCGACGTTCCGCGCATCGCCCAGATCAGCGTGGCCGGCAGCCAGCCGAGCAGACAGGTCAGCACGAAGGGCCACCAGAAGGCCGACCTGCGGCGTCCGTCCGCAAGCAGGGGCCACCAGAGCAACAGCGCGAGTGGTAGAACGGCCAAGCTTGCGTAAAAAATCATTATTCAGTGCAATTCAAGAAGCCCCGCTTGAGCTCAACCGGCCCCCACGACGCGCGCGGGTGGTTTGCGCATGTGAAGGTGTTTTGACTGAATGCCGGTGCGAGTCGATACACTTTGCCCAGGAGTACGACAAGAACCATGAGCCCCGCCGAAGCAAATCCTATCGACACCAGCCAATGCCCGCTATGCGGACAAGCCAATCAGTGCGCGATTGTCGCAGGACGGCCCGCGGAGAGTTGCTGGTGCATGAAAGAGCCTGTGTCCCGCGAGGCACTCGATAGCATTCCCGAGTCGCTGCGCGGCAAGGCCTGCATCTGCCCGCTGTGTGCCCAGCCGACCTCCAGCGCAGGAACCTGATCCTCCCCGCTGGAGCCCATGCATGCGCCTCCCTGCACTGCACCACTGCGCGAAAAGCGGCCAGATCGATCCGCTTGGCGACTGCAATCCATGCGCGCAGTCGATATGATTCGTCCACGTTTTCAAATCTACAAAAAGGAACCCACATGCCAACGTACCACATCGAAATGATGGAAGGCCGCACCGTTGAACAAAAGCGCAAGCTTGCCGAAGAAATCACCCGCGTGAGCGTGGAAGTGCTCGGCGGCTCGCCTGAATCGGTGGACATCCTGATCACCGACGTCAAGCGCGAGAACTGGGCGACCGGTGGAAAGCTCTGGCTGGACCGCGAATGAGAGGTTTCTTGCAGGCCACCTTCAGTGGCGCTGCAACCGCCAGTGCGTTGCGCGAGCGTTATGGCCCGCGCTACCGCTGGCTTTTATTGTTGTCGGTGCTGGCGGGCACGATTGCCTCGCTCATCCCATCGACCAGCGTGAACGTGGCCATTCCGGCCATGAGCGCGTATTTCGAGCTCGGCCAGGCCCGGGCGCAATGGATTACCTCGGGCTTCATGGTCGCGTCCACGGTGGCGATGCTGACCACGCCCTGGCTGCTCACCCGATTTGGATACCGCGCCACCTATGTCGGCGCGGCTGCGTTGCTCGCGCTCGGTGCGCTGATGGGCGGCGTGGCGCAACATTTCCCACTGGTACTGGCCTCGCGCGTGGCCGAGGGCATTGCCGCCGGCATCATTCAGCCGATTCCCGCGGTCATCATCCTGCACGCCTTCCAGCCGCATGAACAGGGCCGCGCAGGCGGACTCTTTGGCATGGGCGTGGTGCTGGCCCCCGCGATTTCCCCGGCGCTGGGCGGCATGCTCACCGACCTGATGGGCTGGCGCAGCACCTTCTTCATGGTGATCCCGGTCGCGCTGGGATCGCTCTGGCTCGGTCTCAAATTCGTCCCACACTCCTCGCCCGGTGGCGGCAAGGTGGGAGAAAACAGCTCGCGCCTCGACTGGATCGGCCTCACGCTGGGCGCGGGCGGCACGCTGAGCCTGCTCAACGGCATGGCCCAGTTGCACAACGAACCCCGCGGCCCGGCTTACATGCTGTTGGCCTTGGCGCTGGCGCTGCTCGCCGGTTTTGTGCTGTGGCAAAAAATTCTGCTGCAGCGCGGCTTCAAACCGCTCATGGACTTGCGCCTGTTCAGCTGCCGCCCGTTCGTGATGGGCTGCATCGTCTCCGCCGCGTACGGAACCGCGATGTTCGGCTCCACCTACCTGCTGCCGCTGTTCATGCAGATGGGCATTGGCCTGTCGGCCAGCTATGCCGGCAACCTGCTGCTGCCCGCCGGTCTGGTGTTGGCGCTGACCTTTCCAATCGTCGGCAGGCTGGCCGACAAGCAACCCACGCACTGGCTGGTCAGCATCGGGCTGGGCCTCCTGGCGCTGTCGTTCGCGCTGATGATCTTTGTCGGCTCGGGCACCGCGCTGTGGCTGCTGGCGGCGTTCATCATCGTCGGCCGCATCGGTCTGGGATTCATTCTTCCCAGCCTGAATCTGGGCGCCATGCGACCGCTCGAAAAGTCGATGATCGCCCAAGGCTCGAGCACCATCAGCTTCATCCGCATGCTGGGCGGCGCGGCCGGCGTGAGCCTGTGCGGCATCGTGCTGCAGTGGCGCATGGCGGTGCACGCCGCAGACCCGACGCTCAACACCAAGGCCGCGCAACTGATCTCGTTTCACGAGTGCTTTGCGCTGCTCACCGCGCTGTGTCTGTTGGCACTGCTGGCCGCCACGCAACTGCGATCGCCGCACTCCGACGCCACAAAAACCAAACCCGACTGATTGGGCGCCGCGTTTTTTGTACTACTCTATAGTGGTTACTCACCCACTCAATTGATTGATAGATTGAGCGGCGTTGATTGGTGAGCCGATCCAATCCAATCCAATCTACGCCCGAACCGCGAAAGCATTCATTGCATGTGCCAGCTTTTAGGAATGAACTGCAACACCCCGACTGACGTACGCTTCAGTTTTTCGGGCTTCACACAACGCGCGGGCAACACCGGCGATCACACCGACGGCTGGGGCATCGCGTTCTTCGAGGACAAGGGCCTGCGCCACTTCGTCGATCACGAACGCGCCATCGACTCACCCGTCGCCAAGCTGATTCGCGAATACCCGATCCGCAGCAAAAACGTCATCGCCCACATCCGCAAGGCCACGCAAGGCGTGGTGAGCCTGGAAAACTGCCACCCGTTCGTGCGCGAACTGTGGGGCCACTACTGGGTGTTTGCGCACAACGGCGACCTGAAGCAATTCAGCCCCAAACTGCACAGCCACTTCCAGCCGGTGGGCAGCACCGACAGCGAACAGGCCTTCTGCTGGATCATGCAGGAGCTCTCCAAATCACACGCCCAGATGCCGAGCGTCGAAGAGCTGACGATCACCCTGCGCGAGCTGGCCCCCGGCATCGCCAAGCACGGTACCTTCAACTTCCTGCTCTCGAACGGCCAGGCCCTCTGGGCGCACGCTTCGACGAATCTGTACTACGTCGAGCGCAAACACCCGTTCACGCAGGCGCAGCTGTGCGATGAAGATTTGAAGGTGAACTTTGCCTCGGAAACCACACCCGACGACAAAGTCGCGGTGGTCGTGACCGCGCCGCTCACCACCAACGAGGAATGGATTCAGTTCAAGTCAGGCGAGCTGCGGGTCTTCGTGAACGGTCAAGCGGCTTGAAACCGGTGTGAGGCTGAGCGGCGCACACCGCGCCGCCGCCTCCACCACCCTATTCACTTCACGCGCGGATACCTGCCGTGGTACCAATCCCGGCCGCCAGATAACCGCCATCCACAGGCAAGGTCACGCCGTTGATATACGCCGCGCCATCGCCGCACAGATAGACAATCGCATCCGCAATCTCCCCCGTGGTTCCCATGCGCTTGGCGGGAATCATCGCGTCAAACGCGGCTTTGGTCTGCGGCGTGTAATTCTTCTCGGTCATCGGCGTCAACACCGGCCCCGGAGCCACCGCGTTGACCGTGATCCCAAAGCACCCCAGCTCCATCGCGAACTGCCGAGTCAGCCCGGTAATGGCCGTCTTCGACGTGCCATAAGCCACCCGCCCCACCCCCGCCCGCTCCGAGCTGATGGACGCGAGATTCACGATGCGCCCAAACTTCTGCGCAATCATCCCCCGCGCCGCACGCTGAGAACACATGAACGCGCCGCAGACGTTCACATCCATCACCTTGCGGAAATCCTCGGGCGTGCACTCCATCACCGGCGCGACATGCATGATTCCGGCACTGTTCACCAGCACGTCGGCGGATTGCGACCAGTGCTGCTCGATCGCGCTGAATGCGGCGTCTATAGACTGGGCGGAGCTCACGTCGATCGCCTGCGCCAGCGCGCTGTTGGGGCGTTGGGCGTTCAATTCCGCAGCGACGGCGCGGGCGTTGTCCAGATGAATGTCCAGTACGGCTACACGGTAGCCTGCCGCCACGAGTTGATGGGCAACGGCTGCGCCAATTCCTGAACCTGCGCCTGTGACTGCGGC
>CALMCS010000205.1 GCA_937862875.1 uncultured Comamonadaceae bacterium | reverse complement strand
TGCAGGATCTTCATGAACATGGCCCGATTCACCGGGTCACGGCGAAAGTCGGCGTCCATGGTCTCGCGCGAGTCGTAGAGCGCGCGCAGCGTCTTGGGGGACAGGTCTTTCAGGCCGACCGTGGTTTCGTAGAGCAGAAAGGTCTCGAGAATCGCGTGCGGATGCTGTTTGTACAGATCGTCGGAGGCGACCTCGATGAGTCCGGCCTTTTCGAAAAAGCGCTCGTTGATGGGGCGCAGTTCGTAGGAGTTCGGATAAAAACGCTCTTGTATATTGAGCACCAGAATCTGGCTCAGTTGGAGCACGGCCTTGGCGGCCCAGTAATAGCGGCGCATGAGCGACTCGCTCGCGCGCATGGCCAGCCGTTTGCCTTCCGGCGTGGTCGAGTGATATCCGAAGGCCTGCGCCACTGCGGTTTGCAGATCGAACACCAGGCGGTCTTCGCGCCGTCCGGCCACTGCGTGCAGCTTGGCGCGAATCAGAAAGAGCAGGGCTTCGTTGCGCTCGATTTGCTGGACTTCGAAGGGGGTGGCCAGTCCCGTCTCGGCCATTTCCTGCCAGTCGCGGCCGAAGCCTGCGGCACGGGCGACCCAACCGATCATCTGCAGATCGCGCAGGCCGCCGGGGGATTCCTTGCAGTTGGGCTCGAGCGCGTACGGGGTGTTCTCGTATTTGTTGTGGCGCTGGCGCATCTCGAACGACTTGGCGATCAGAAAGGCGCGCGGGTTCATCTGTTCCGTGAAGCGCTCTTCGAACGATGCATAGAGCTCGCTGTGGCCAAACAGCAGGCGCGATTCGAGCAGCGAGGTCTGCACCGTCACGTCGGCCGCAGACTCGCGCAGACAGTCGCTCACGGTGCGGACGCTGGAGCCAATCTCGAGGCCGGCATCCCAGCAGCTGCCGATGAAGGCCTCGATGGGCGCACGCCATTGCTCCAGATGATCGGGTGATTCGTTGTCCGGCAGGAGCACCAGGACATCGACGTCCGAATAGGGAAAGAGCTGTCCTCGCCCGTAGCCGCCTACTGCGACCAACGCGAGTTCGGCTGGCACATCGGCCCGCTGCCACAGGCGCGTGAGCAGGTGATCGGTGTGCGTGGAGAGTTTGTGCAGCAGCGTACGGATGCCGCGGGTGGTGGAATTCGGTGTGAGCAGGGTGGCGATGATCGCCGCCTTCGCTGCTTTGTAGCGCTCGCGCAGCTCGGGCAATTCATCGGTGGGGGTGTGCGCGGCAGCGGGGACGTTTTTGGTAGGCATGGGATAGGACTAGCAAGAACTGTGCAATGCACTCCGATGAAGGCCCATCGGGAGTGGATGCGTTGAAGGCGGCATCGACTCCCGAATCTGGACTGACTGTCTACTGGGTACCCGAATGGGTGGAGTCAGGTTTTCGTGGTGGTCACAAACGAAGGCAATTCAGGCGAGCCTTCGGACAGGGTCAGCACTTCGTAGCCGGTGTCGGTCACCAGCACT
>CALMCS010000204.1 GCA_937862875.1 uncultured Comamonadaceae bacterium | reverse complement strand
AGGTGCATTTCGGCCAGCTCGTCTTCCGTCCACGCGCGGGGCGCTTCCAGATAGATGAAACCGTCCTTCGCCACCGCCTGGGAGGCCGCACTCAGGGCCGGCTTGAACTGTTCGCCGTCGAACGGTGGATCGATCAGCAGCAGATGCATGGAACCGGCAGCGCACTCGCGCAAGGCCGCAACGCCATCGCCGCGCTGAATGCGTACGTTGGTGGCCTTGAGCTTGACGGCGATGGCGCTGAGCTGGGTGGTCAACGCGCCATCGGACTCGTTCATCAGCACCATCGTGGCACCGCGCGATGCGGCCTCGAAGCCCAGCGCGCCGGTGCCGGCGAAGGCGTCCAGACATTGCCAGCCGGTGAGGTCCTGCCCCAGCCAGTTGAACAGGGTCTCGCGCACGCGGTCGGGCGTGGGGCGCAGTCCGGGGCGATCGGCCACCGGCAGTCGCGAGCGTTTCCACTGGCCGCCGATGATGCGTACCTCGCCCGATCCGCTGCGCACAGGGGTCGGCTTGGCGGCGGCGGTGGCGGCCTTCTTGGCGGTGGGGCTCAACATGGTGGAACGGGGTCTCATTGCTTGCCTCCCACGATCACGGTGACCATGCGATCGGGTTGCAGCATGCGCTGGAAGGCTTCACGAATGTCCTTGCTCGTCAGGGCTTCGACGCGGTCCGTCCAGTGGTCCAGATAGTCGAGCGGCAGATCGTTCCAGGCGATGTTCGCCACATTGCCCAGCAGCTTGCGGTTGCCGTCGATGCGCAGCGCGAAGCCGCCGATCAGGTTGTCCTTGGCGGCGCGCAGTTCTTCTTCGGTGGGTCCGTCAGCGACGAAACGCTGGATCACATCGCGCGACACCTTGACGGCCTCGGCCGCCTGGTCTGGGCGCGTCTGCAGTCCGACCACGAAAGCGCCGGCGTCGAGGCCCGGCGAGAAGCCGCTGCCCACGCTGTAGCTGAGGCCGCGCTTTTCGCGCACTTCATTGGTCAGTCGCGAGGTGAATCCTCCGCCGCCCAGGATGTGGTTGCCCACCATGATCGCGAGAAAATCCGGGTTGTTGCGCTTGATGCCGGGCTGACCGATCAGCACATGGGCCTGCGCGGATTGGAAGGGAATGTTCTCTTCCACCGCCTTGGTCAGTGGCTGGACCTGCGGCACCGCGGGCAGCGGCGCGCAATCGGCCGCCGAGCGGGCCGGCAGGCGCGACAGCAGGGTCTGCACCAGTTGCTGCGCCTGTTCCTTTTTCAGGGCACCGACGATGCTCACCCGCGCGCGGCAGGTCTGCACGTAGCGCTTGTGAAACGCCTGCAGATCGGACACGTTGATGTGCTGCAGCGTTTGCGCCGTGGTTTGCTGGCCATAGGGATGGGTGCCATAGACATCCGTCGCAAAGGTCTTGCTGGCGATGGTTCCGGGCTTGGTGTTGGCCTCCTTGATGCCGGCCTCCCAGCGCGAGCGCTCGCGCTGCCACACGGCCTGCGGGAAGCTCGGCTCGCCCAACTGGCGTGCGGCCAGGTTGGCGGCCTTGGAGAGCAGATCGCCCTCGGTCAGCGAGCGCAGCGAGTAGACAAAGCCATCGCGCTCGGCACCCGCATCGAAGCTCGCACCCAGATCGGCCCAGGCCTCGCCCAGGGCGTTCTCATCGAGCGCGGGGTCCTTGGCCGACAGCGCGCGAACGCCCTTGGAGGTCATCATCGCGGCGGCACTGGCCAGCCCCACCTGCTGCGCAGGATCGCGGCGGCTGCCCGCGTCGAAATCGATCTGCACGTCGACCATGGGAATGGCCGGGCTCTCCACGAGCCAGATGCGCGCGCCGTTCGGCTCGGTCCAATGCTGGATCGGCAAGAGCGCCCAGGCCGAATGCGTGAACATCACGAGACCAGCGCCCACCATGCAGGCCCGCGCGGTCATCTTCTTCAAATTTTTTGCTGTGGTTGGCAACATATCAATCAATCCATCCATTCTTCGCACGTTGGCTCAATGCAGGCGTGAACCGGACGCATCCGGTTGGGGCGCAGCACGCTTCTTTCCGGCCTCGATCGGCTGAGGAACCAGCGTGCCAACGTTCAGTTGGTCATCACCAAAATAGCGCTGGGCGACGGACTTCACCTGCTCCGGCGTCACGGTGCGCAGCAGCTTGAGAATGCGGTCGTCGGCGTCCAGCGGGAAGCCTTCCACCCAGTTGCTGCCCAGGTCGTTGGCCTGGCCGTAGATCGAATCCCGGCCGTACACGGTCGAGGCGGTCCACTGCGTTTTCACGCGCGAGAGTTCGGCTTCGCTCACACCTTCCTTGGCGACACGGGCGACCTGTGCGCGCAAGGCGTCTTCCACCTGCTTCGGCGTTTTGCCGGCAGCGGGGACGCCGGTCAGGATGAACACGCTCGGTCCGCGGCCCACGATGGAGGCCGAGCTGCTGGCGCTGTCGGCCACGCGGTCGGCGCCCTGGGTCAGCGCGCGATCGAGGCGTGCGCCGTCGTAGCCGCTCAGCACGGCGGACAGCATCAACAGGGACAGCGCGTCGCGGTCGTCGTCGGTCAGGTTCTCGACATTGCGCAGCGAGGGCACGCGGTACGACATGGCGAGAAACGCCTGATCGGCCGGGGCCTTGAATTCGATGCGGCGAATGCCCTTCTGCTCGGGCTCGATGCGCGGCTTGCGGGTGGGCACGGCGCGTGCGGGAATCTCTCCGTAGGTGGTCTGCGCCAGCGCATACACCTTGGCGGGATCGACATCACCGGCAATCACCACGACCGCGTTTTGCGGCACATACCACTGCTTGTGGAAGTTGCGCAGATCGTCCGGCGTCATCGAGTCCAGATCGCTCATCCAACCCACCACCGGGCGGTGGTAGGGCGAGGCGATGAAGGTCGTCGCGTTCAGTTGTTCGAACAGGGAGGCGCGCGGCTGATCGTCGGTGCGCATGCGGCGCTCTTCCTTGATCACCTCGATTTCCTTCTTGAATTCCTCGTCCGGCCACTGGTTGTTGGCGAAACGGTCGGATTCAAGCTCCATCACATCGGCGAGGCGATTGGAGGGGATCTGCTGGTAATAACCGGTGTAGTCCCGGGTGGTGAAGGCATTTTCCTGCCCGCCCAGCGCCGCAACGCGACGGGAGAAGTCTCCCGGCGGCACTTTGGCCGTCCCCTTGAACATCATGTGTTCCAATGCGTGTGCAACGCCAGAAGTCCCGTCGACTTCATCCATGGAGCCCACGCGCACCCAGACCATATGCACCGCCGTTGGCGCTCGCTGGTCTGGCTTGACGATCAGCTGCATGCCGTTTTTCAACGTGAACAGCTGCGCCCCGTCAGGTGTCGTGGCCTCTGGTTTGACCGCCGCGGCAGGTGCCGTGACGGTGCCCGGAGAAGGGTTGGTGGACGTGTCGGCATAAGCCGCGACATGCACGCAGGCCAGCAGGCCAAGAATGGAGATGGCTTGTTTCATAGAATGGATAGGATTCTAAGTACCCAACAATGTTCAGTTTCTTCAAGAAAAAATCTTCCACGCCCGCTGACGAAGCCGCACAAAGCCCTGCGCAAGCCGTGCCTGAGCCGGTCGCTCCAGCGGAGCAACCCACACCCACGGCCGGCTCCAAGAGCTGGTTGCGCAATCCTTTTGCGAGCAAGGAATCGAGTAAGCCCGAGTCCGATGGTGCGGTTTCTGGCATTCCTGCGCCCACATCATCGCCGTCGGGCGAATCGGTCACTGTAGTACAAGAACCCCAGGCCAAGCCAGAAGCCCTTTCCGCGTCCGGCGACCGCAAGGGCTGGATGGATCGGCTCAAGGCCGGACTGCGCAAGACCGGCTCGAGCATTTCCACGATCTTCACCGGCACGAAAATTGACGACGCGCTCTACGAGGAACTCGAAGACGCGCTGCTCATGGCCGATACCGGGGTGAAAGCCACGGCCCACCTGCTGCAGGACCTGAAGCAGCGCGTGAAGGACTCCAAGACCACCGACCCCGCAGCCGTCAAGGCCCTGCTGGCGGACGCGCTGACCGAGCTGCTCAAGCCGCTCGAGAAGCCACTGGCGATCGGCCAGCACACCCC
>CALMCS010000203.1 GCA_937862875.1 uncultured Comamonadaceae bacterium | reverse complement strand
CCATCCGTGCCTTCGAAGGATCACCGTTCTCGGTGACGGCTACCGCATTGATCTTTGGGCACGCCATCGATGGTCGTTTCGGACCTTGCAACGCGATGCAAGCTACAAGGTGCGCGAGGTGGGCTATCGGATGGACGGCCAAGTCGCTTGCCCATACGCGATCACCAGAGCAGCGACGCCCAGAACGCCTGCGAAGTCCTGCCACTAGGCCAGGCTCAAGATTTTCGGGTGATTGCAACTCCTGCAGCGCGATCGATCTGCGGCTGCAGCGCGTCAAGGAATCCATCCATCGTCTGCTCACGCAGGTCAACGGCTTTCGCCCCGCCGCCCGCCACCACACTTACGTCATCGATGCCGATAACCCCGAGGATGAGCCGAAGGTATTGCGTCGCGATGTCGCGATCCTTTATCGGCGATCCCTCGCTATACACGCCGCCAGAAGCAATCAACAAGGTCGCCTTCTTGCCTTTGACAAGGCCCCGCCCGTCAAAGCCGAGCGTCATGCCCTTGCGTACGATGTGATCCACCCACGCCTTGAGCGAGGCCGGGACGTTGTAGTTGTAGACCGGTGTCGAGATGACAAGGTGCTCAGCCACAAGGAGTTCGGCGACCAGTTCATCTGACAGTCGAAGCTCCTCCTTCATCGCTTGCGATTGATCTGCGGGCGGTGTGAAGTAGGCTTGGAGCCAAGGCGCTGTAACGAACGAGAGCCCGGGATTGGCGAGATCGCGATGCACGATGTGGCCTTCCGGATTCGCGGTGCGCCATGCCGTAAGGAAGCGTTGGGTCATTTGACGCGATACGGACTGGTCGCCGCGTGGGCTGGTCTCGACAACGAGAAGCTTGTTCATTTGAGGGTTCTTTCTTTCGGAGCGGGTGAGCAATACGCGGGTTGCCGTTGAATGGGTGGCAAAGCTTCAGTAATTGCCGCGCAGGACAACAAATGGAGTTGTGGCATTAATCTAGTCGCCATAAAGCTTCAGCGGAAGAGATGAAAATGTGATAGTTTCCATCTGTTTTTGAGATGGATAATGATCGGTAGTCTTACCCTCGACCAGTTGCGCATCCTTGTGACCATTGCGGAGGCAGGTAGTTTTTCAGCCGCCGGTCGCGAACTTAGGCGTGCGCAGTCGGCAGTTAGCCAGGCCGTCAGCAATCTCGAGGCAATCCAGGGCGTTGAACTGTTTGACCGCCGAGGGCGCCGACCGCGCCTGACTGATGTGGGGCGTGTACTGGTCGATCAAGCTCGGTCGGTGCTTGCAAGTGCCACTCGTTTCGAGGCCATTGCAGCCAGCACGCGCGCGGGTGTAGAGCCGGAGTTGACGATTGCGATCGATCCCTTGGTGCCAACCGCACCTCTGATTGACAGCTTGCGCACGCTGAGTGAAACCTTCCCCGATCTCCCGGTGCATTTTTCGACCGAAGGGCTGGGCGGTTCATTGCGGCGGCTTCGCAGTGGTTCGGCAGCCATTGCCCTGTGCCTGCTGCTGCCTGGCGTTCCTGATGACATTGCTGCCTATCCGTTGCTGCGCGCTCGAATGCATGCGGTCGTCGCGCCCGGCCATCCTCTTGCCTTGTTAGGACGTCCGGCGACAGAGAGCGATCTCGCGCCGTACGTCCAGTTGGTTTTGTCGGATCCGGTCGATCCAGGCAGCGCAAATTACGGCGTGGCCGGCACCAGACTTTGGCGATTTGTCGATCTCGGTCGTCGATTCGATTTTCTTTTGGCGGGATTCGGTTGGTGCCGCATGCCTGAGCACCTCGTGGCGCCATTGATCGCCGTCGGGGCACTCACGGCGATTGAGATTCACGAAGATCCGACGCCCCCGGAAGGTCTGACGATCTACGCGGCGCACCGACGTGATCGTGCGCTAGGCGTGGCAGGACGATGGTTGCTCGACGAGTTGCGTCGAAACCTCGTCTCGTGATCAAGGAACACCGGAAAGCCACCCTTCGCGAACGCCTGCGTACCGGCTGCCAGTGGAAATTCTTGCCCAGTGAGTGGCCCAAGTGGCAACGGGCAACGGTGCATTCCTACTTCGCCAAATGGAGCAAGCCTGACGAGACGGGCATCCGTGTGCTGGGGCGGGCTTTAAGAAAATCGGTTGGCGCGGCCCCCACGAGACTGGGGCACTGCCCGAGCCGGGCGATCAGTTGGTAGCGCAGTCTACTTACACGGAAAAACTATAGGTACTTCTTGAAGCTACCCGCAGTCAGACTCAACGCCACCCCCAGCAAGGCAGCGCTCGGCAGCAGGATCAGCAGCGGATGCACCGAGATCGGAAGCGCCAGGTAGGTAACCCAGGGCAGCACGGCCAGCGGCATCAAGCTCGCTTTTGCGCGGTGGTAGATGAAGCCCGATTCGCGGCCCGCGCCAAACCGGCGCACATCGCGCCGCACCAGGCCGTCGATCAGCCCGACGAACGCTGCCGTGAAGATCAACGGCAGCGTGAGCAACAGAACCAGCAGACGAACGAGGAAGGTCAGCGTCGTGAACGCGGCGGCGATCAGGTAGCGCTCGGTCCAGACATAGACCTGGCTGATGAAATACCGGAAGTTCCGCACCCCGCCATGGTCCTTCCCCTGGCTGGGCGCACGGGCGCGCTCGGCGGTCTGGCTCATGCGTTCCAGCAGTCCCGAGCGCACGAACACCCATTCGTAGCCGGTATCCACCAACTCGTGCGCAGTGCGCCCCGGCTCCTGCACGACCACGCTGCGCGTGAAGTGGTTGGACAGGTGCCCCAGCTCGTACTGCAACATCTGTTGGGCATGGCGCCAGCCCTGGTCTTTCCAGAACAAGTGCATGCCGACGCACTCCACCACGATGGAGAACAGCAGCGAGCCGATCAGCACCCCGAGCAGCCGGAACGGCAAGGTGATAGTGCCGACGATCAAACCTTGACGCTGGTTCTGCTCCCGCTGCGCGGTCGAGGCGGCATCTTTCATGACGAGGCCTCGTTCGCGGCGCTGTCGTCAGCGCCGGTGGCCGGCGCGACAGATTCGACCGGCTTGGCCGGCCCGGCGTCATCGAGCAGATCGTCGGGCAAGGCCGCATCCTGCAACGCCGGGGAACTCGTGAACTCCCACCATTGGGTCGCATCGGTGTAGCTCTGGCGCATGTAGCCCGCGAGCTGCTGCAGATCCTGCGGCATCACTTCGTCTGGGTCCGGTGCCGGCAGCGGCATCCGGATTTTCCAGAGCTGGCCGCCCTGCAGCAGCGCGAAGCACTGGCCCTTGGGCAGGCCGACGACCTGGGAGGGTTCGATCATCGGCACGCTCGACATGCTGATGCGGTCCTGGGTGTTGGACGTGAAGTCCGTCGCGCCGCGGATGTCCGAACTGTCCGTCGCACCCGAGACGATGGTGGTGGTATAGACCTCGACCTTCGGCAGTTGCCGGGTCAGCAGTTCGGCGGTGGCTGTCTCCCGAATCCGCAGCATGAACAGGTTGTTGAAGTTGCCGATCACCTGACCGGCCTTCGCGCGGTTGCC
>CALMCS010000202.1 GCA_937862875.1 uncultured Comamonadaceae bacterium | reverse complement strand
CGCCAATGCCGATGCCCAGCATGCCGGGCGGGCACCAGCCAGCGCCCATGGTGGGAACGGTTTTCAGCACCCAGTCGACCAAGCTGTCGCTCGGGTTCATCATGATCAGCTTGGATTTGTTCTCCGAGCCGCCGCCCTTGGCCGCCACCATCACGTCGACGGTGTTGCCGGGAACGATCTGCACGTTGATCACGGCAGGCGTGTTGTCCTTGGTGTTCTTGCGCGCGAAGTGCGGATCGGCCACGACCGATGCGCGCAGCGTGTTATCGGGGTGGTTGTAGCCACGGCGCACGCCTTCGTTGACGGCGTCTTCCAGACCCGCAGTAAAGCCTTCCCACTTCACGTCCATGCCCACTTTGAGGAACACGTTGACGATGCCGGTGTCCTGGCAGATCGGACGATGGCCGGTGGCGCTCATCTTGGAGTTGGTCAGAATCTGCGCCATCGCATCCTTCGCCGCAGGGCTCTGCTCGCGCTCGTACGCGCGGGCCAGATGCTGGATGAAGTCGGCTGGGTGGTAGTAGCTGATGTACTGGAGGGCACCTGCGATCGAGTCGATCAGGTCCTGCTGGCGGATGGTGGTGGTCATCGGTAGCTTGCTAGGGGTTGGAAGGATGCGCCGGGGGCAGCGCATGCGAAACCTGTCAATTATCGACCCAACAGGGATTTCGCTGCAGGGAAAACCCGAGAAGTCTTCTATATGACTTGGTCGGATGCCGTAGAGCGGAACTGGATTTCCTATGGTTCTAGCCTTGTAACTGCCTTGCTGGGGTATTCGGCGACGTCTCTCTTGGCCGTCAGCGGACGCTTCAAACTACTTGTCACCCGTGTGCTGACCGCAATCGCTGCGGTAATTGCTTCGGGATAACCTCTGAATACGCAAAAAGCACCTCGAGAGGTGCTTTTTGCTGAGGCGAGCTGCCAGAACTTACTTCTGAGCGGGCTTGCCCATGTTCAGCATATTGATCTTCTGGCCGTTGACGATCACATCACCAGGTTTCTGGTCAGCCTTGCAGGGGCCGACCCATTTGGCGACCATCTGGGACTTGCTGCTGGAGATGCCGGCCATGGGTGGGTTGAAGGTGGACTCGCCGGTCATGCTGTATTCCTTCTCGAAATCGCCGGAGGTGACGCTCTTGGTCTCCATCTTGGATGGGCCCATCTGGCAGATCGAGTGGCCGACGAATTTGTTGCCGTCCTTCTTGTTGTCGTTCTTGTCGCACTTCATGCCGGCCATCATGCCGGTCGCCATTTGCTGCATGGCCTTGTCGCTGGCGGTGTCCACACATTGCTGCATGGTCTGTTCCGGGTTCTTGGTGGTGCCGGTCGTGCCGTTCGTGGTGATCTGCCACAGGCCCGCCTTGCGTACGGGAATATCCTGTGCGCTGGCGCTGAAGGACAGCGCACCCATGGTCAAAACAGCCAGTGCGGCGGGAATGGCAACTTGAAGACGGGAAAAGCGCATGAAATTTCCTGGGTTGGAGAGAGTAGGTGAGACGCACAGGGCAGGGTTGCTCAAGGCATCTCTCTGGGCAGACCGGCCGATTATTCGGGGGCGAGGGGCGTACCGGGTAGAAAATTTCGTAACCATAGTTTTCCGATAGCGACCATCAATGCCAAAAATCGGTGCCAACCACGCGTTGGGCTTGACCCACTCACAAACCGGGGTGCATAGATTTGGTTGTAATTTGAAACAAATCAAGCATTGAGAAGTTTAATGATGGGATCCGTGATCCACCTCAGATCGGGCTCATGGTCACCGCGTGCTTGTCTGCCCGTGCGTCATGGTCTCTTGGCGCTCGGCTAGCATGCAGGGAGTGCACCAGCGAGCTACTCAGGAAGGGAATCGGATCTTTTCGATCTCGATCTCCATTCCCTCGCCAGCCACGCGCACCGTATAGATTCGTTGATTCATTCATTGATTTCATCCCCTTCCAACTGGATTCACAGGAGAATTTTCATGACTGCTGCTCGGCAGGAGAAAGACACTTTCGGTTTCATCGATGTTCCATCGGACAAGCTCTGGGGCGCACAGACCCAGCGTTCGATTCAGAACTTCAAGATCAGCGGCGAGAAGCAGCCCACAGAAATCATTCACGCGCTGGCCCAGGTCAAGAAGGCATCGGCGCTCGTCAACAGCCAACTGGGCCTGTTGGACGAGAAAAAATGCAAGGCCATCGTGGCCGCAGCGGACGAGGTCATCGCCGGTCAACACCCGGATGAGTTCCCGCTGGTCGTGTGGCAAACCGGCTCGGGCACACAGACCAATATGAATGTGAACGAGGTGCTGGCCAATCGCGCCAGCGAGCTGCTGGGCGGCGAGCGCGGCGAGTCGCGTCTGGTGCATCCGAACGACGAAGTGAACAAGAGCCAGTCCAGCAACGACGTCTACCCGACGGCGATGCATGTGGCGGCGGTCACCGCCATCGAAACCAAGCTGCTGCCCGCGATTGCGCGCCTGCACGACACGCTGCGTGCCAAGAGCGAGGCATTCGCCGACATCGTGAAGATCGGCCGCACGCACTTGCAGGACGCCACACCGCTCACCCTGGGCCAGGAAATCTCCGGCTGGGTGGCGCAACTGGCGCACGGCGAAAAACACATCCGTGCGGCACTCCCGCATCTGTACGAACTGGCACTCGGCGGCACCGCCGTGGGCACCGGCTTGAACGCACCCAAGGGCTATGCGGAAGGTGTGGCCGTGGAGCTGGCACATATCACCGGCTACCCGTTCATCACCTCGCCCAACAAGTTCGAATCGCTCGCCAGCTGCGACGCACTGGTGCACGCCCATGGTGCCCTGAAGACGCTGGCCGCCAGCCTCATGAAGATCGCCAACGACGTGCGCTGGCTCGCCAGCGGCCCGCGCAGCGGCTTGGGCGAACTGTCGATTCCCGAGAACGAACCCGGCTCGTCGATCATGCCCGGCAAGGTCAACCCGACACAGTGCGAAGCCATGACCATGCTGTGCTCGCAAGTGTTCGGCAATGATGTGGCGATCAACTTCGGCGGCGCGTCCGGCAACTTCGAACTCAACGTCTTCCGCCCACTGGTCGCACACAACTTCCTGCAGAGCGTGCGCCTCATGGCCGACGGCATGGTGAGCTTCGACGAACACTGCGCAGTAGGCATAGAACCCAACCGCGCCCGCATCACCGAACTGGTCAGCAGCTCACTGATGCTGGTCACAGCTCTCAACACCCACATCGGCTACGACAAGGCCGCCTACATCGCCAAGAAGGCCCACAAGGAAGGCACCAGCCTGCGCGAAGCCGCAGTAGCCAGCGGCCACGTGACCGGCGAGCAGTTTGACGAATGGGTAGTGCCCGGAAACATGGTGGGCAACCTGTAAACGCAATGCGGGAATGAGGAAGAAAAAACCAAATTCCCGCATTGGTTTTTTTTCGGCGTGATGGGCAGGGTATTGGATCTTGGAAGTTTGAAATCCAACCCCCACCAACGCAGTGAGCAGGGCCCAAGAACTGGGCCCCC
>CALMCS010000201.1 GCA_937862875.1 uncultured Comamonadaceae bacterium | reverse complement strand
GCGCGGTGAAGGAAAAGAGCTCGGAGGCGCTTGGGAACCTGATCGATGCGGCGTTCGCATCGCGCTGGTGGGAACTGCCGGAAGCGCTTGGCCCGCTTGCGCAGTTCGCTGCCCCTGAATGCCTGAAGGCGATCGTCACGCCGGGCGTCAACACCGATGCTGCTTTCGTGGTGCTGCAGTCCCTGGTCAGTCGGATGGAAATCATGGCTGACGGCCCGTATCGGGTCGAGCACGATCAGTCCAAGAACCTGCTCACTTATCACGACCTGCTGCAGCGGTACATCCGCCATGAGAAACCGATCACGTTTCGTCAATCGGAGATCGCCAGCATCACCTTTCCGCTCAAGCTTCAGTCCGTGACTCAGATCGATTCAAAGCACAGTCCTGCAGTGCAAGTGGCGGACGTGATGATCGGCGCGGCCATCGAAGCGGCGAATACGCTTACCGGACAACGCGCCGGGGTACTGGATGCCGAGAAGGTCATGGCGCTGTACGCCGATCATCAACTGATCCATATGCTGCCCTCGATCGACTTCGAGGAGCAAAAGCGTTTCCGTCAGGGATCCCAAGCGGGGCAGGTCATCGACTATTTTGCTGAGAACTTCCACAAACCGTAATAGCGAATGGAAGCATGACCCGCCTGTGCCTACTGCGCTGGCGACCGATCAACATCATCAAGGACGCCATCGAAGCGTCTTCCTGTGTAGAGGGGGCTGCATGGCAAGCATTCATTCGGAGTACCACCGCTTCTTGGCGCACTTGGCGCAACGCCAGGTGCATGACGACGTGTGCCGGCTCGCGCATCTGGTGCTTGATCACCTGCAACCTCTGGCTGAAGTTGGTGCAGCGCGCCGTGGACGCTCCACCCGCATGGCGCCACTGGCCGTCGCCCATTTGGCGCAGATGCCGGTCGCGTACCAGGGAGATGGCCACGGACCCGAAGTCGGGCCGGCGCTGGGGCGCCTGCGCCAGCTTGAGGTGGGACCGTTTCGCGGATTCATGCGGCAAGAGACATTCGACCTCAGCCACGACATCACTTTGGTCTATGGCGCCAACGGTACCGGCAAGAGCAGCTTCTGCGAGGCGCTGGAAGTGGCGATGCTCGGCTCCATCAGCGAGGCCCAAGTCAAGCGGGTCGACCAACGGACATACTGCAACAATGCCCGGTTGCGTCGCCATGTCGCGCCCGTCCTGTCTTCCGGAGCACCAGACCAGGCCCAGGCTGTGCAGCCCAACGAAGCGGAGTACCGCTTCTGCTTCATCGAAAAGAACCGCCTCGATGACTTCGCCCGCATCGCGGCGCGTACTCCGGGCGATCAGCGGCAGCTCATCGCTACCTTGTTTGGCGTGGATCAGTTCAGCGACTTCGTGCGCGGCTTCAATCCCGCGCTCGACCAAGACCTGATGCTCGTCGGCGCCCAGGCTACTCAACTCGCGCAGCGGCGCTTGCAGTTGGCGAACTCTGAACAGACGATCGCTGCTTATCCGCAAAAGATCGCGGCGGTGGAGAACTCCGAGCAAGCGCTGGCGCAACGAATGTCGCCCGGCGCGACGTACCAGGCTTGCGTTGACTGGCTGCTCGGCACACCGGAGCAGCAAGGGCGGCTGCCGTACGTCCAGGCGCAACTGGTTGCCGTCCCACCTGCCGTTCATGAGGTGAGCCAAGCGCGGCTGCAGACGCTGCTGGATGAGGCTTATCACCTTCAAGGCCTGTGGCAGGCGGCCACCGGACAGCTTTCGGCGCGTGCTGGGGAAGTGTCGTACGCTAAGCTCTACGAGGCTGTGCTGGCCTTGACTGACGGGGCGACCACCTGTCCCGCATGCGGAACCGGATTGGCTGCTGTCGCACAGGATCCTTTCGCCAAGGCCCGCACGGGCCTGGAGCAGCTCGCGCAGTTGGCCACCCTCCAGCAGCAGGAAGCCGGCCTACGGACGCAGTTGAGCGAGGCGGTGCGGGCGCTGTGGGACGAGATGCGTCGGGTAGTCGCGGTTGGCGCAAACGCTTGTCCTGCACAGTTGCAGGCAGCAGGCCTGCCTCCATTGCCGCCTACCTCGACAGGCGCCTGGCTTGGCGCATGGGTCGATGGCGACCGGCGTGCCTGGAACGCTCTGCTGCAGGTCACGGAAATCATCGAGCGCGCCGACGCGCAAGCCCGCGAAGCGCATGCCCTGCGCGGGGCGCTGGCCCGGGAGCGGGACGCACTGGACCAGCACCGGCTGGAGATCGAACGGCTGCGGACCATACGCATGACAGCCGACCAAGAAATGGCCGCTGCCCGCCAGACCGTGGCCCAATTTGACGAGGCGAACCGTGAGTTGATCGAGTCGGTCGCAACCGAAGTGCCGGTAGTCGCGCACCACCTGCGGGTCAAGGCCGCCTACGACGGCTTCTTGCCCGAAATCCAAGCCTACTTGGCCGCATTGCCGGGCGTGCTGCTCCAGGGCCTCGGAGAACAGGCACGCAATCTGTACAACGCATTCAATCGTGCTGATCCGCCTGGCGACCTCTTGCACGCGTTGTGGCTGCCTGTCGCCGAAAACGGCAAGATCGAAGTAGAGTTCACCGGTGAGCCTGGCGTGCGCTATGACGCGCTGGTGGTCTTCAGCGAAGGGCATATCAAGTGCCTGGGTCTGGCGATTCTGCTGGCGAAGAACATCGCGCAGGGGTGCCCCGTGGTCATTTTCGATGACGTCGTCAACGCGATCGACGATGACCATCGTGACGGAATCTGGCGTACCTTCTTCGAGGATGGCTTGCTCGTCGGCAAGCAGGTCATCCTCACCTCACACGCCGAGGAGTTTCTGCACCGGATCCAGCAGGAATTGGGCGCCCGGCGGGCCGGGTCCATCAAGCGCTACAAGTTCCTCCCGCACCAGGGCGAGCATGAGCTGCGCGTTGACAGCGATCCACCGACGAAGAACTACGTCCTGTTGGCCCAGCAGGCGTTGGCAGCCGATGAGAAGCGTGAGGCGCTGCGCCAGGCGCGGCCCGCGCTGGAGAGTCTGACTGACCGTCTCTGGACTTGGCTGGGCCGGCGAGCAGATGGGCGCATCGAACTCAAGCTAGGCGGGCCACGCTCCCCCTGGGAATTGAACAACAAATGCGCAAAGTTGAGATCAGCCGTCGATCGCATCTCCGCGCAGCATGCTGGCGCGCCAGACGTCGTTGTCGCTTTGACCCGGCTGCTTGGTGTTGGTGCAGGAAGCATTGAATGGGGGTGTCTCAACAGCGGTGTCCACGATTCCCAGCGAGACCACGAGTTCGACCGCTCCTTAGTGAGAGTCATTGTCGAATCGATTACGGCGTTGGACGCTGCGTTAGATGTTCTGCAGAACCGATGAGCACTACAGCCACGCGGGACAGCATTCGCCTAAAGGTATTTCTTGAAGCTGCCCGCGGTCAGGCTCACGGCCAGCCCCAGCAAGGCGGCGCTCGGCAGCAGAATCAGCAGTGGATGCACCGAGATCGGCAAGGCCAGGTACGTGACCCAGGGCAGAACGGCCAGCGGCATCAGGCTTGCTTTCGCGCGGTGGTAGATGAAGCCCGATTCGCGGCCCGCGCCGAACCGGCGCACGTCCCTCCGCACTAGGCCGTCGATCAGGCCGACGAATGCCGCGGTGAGGATCAGCGGCAACGTGAGCACCAGGACCAGCAGGCGCACAAGGAAGGTCAGCGTC
>CALMCS010000200.1 GCA_937862875.1 uncultured Comamonadaceae bacterium | reverse complement strand
GGAGGCCCATCTGTTTGGCGTGGGTCTGTTCAACGACTGGTCCGCACGCGACATCCAGGCCTGGGAATACCAGCCACTCGGCCCGTTTCTGTCCAAGAGTTTCGCCTCGACCCTGTCCCCCTGGATCGTGACCATGGAGGCGCTCGCGCCATTCCGCTCGGCGTTCACCCGACCCGAGACGGATCCGCAACCTTTGCCTTACCTGGACGGCGTCAAGAACAGCGAATCCGGCCAGCTCGACATCACGATGGAGGTCTTGATTCAAACCTCCAAGATGCGTGCGGCCGGCGAAGCTCCGACCCGCCTGACGATCGGTCTTGCATCCCAGGCCGCGTACTGGACCGCCGCGCAACTGGTGGCCCACCACACGGTGAACGGCTGCAACCTGCGCTCGGGTGACCTGTTGGGTTCCGGCACGCTGTCAGGCCCCACCGCAGACTCTGCCGGTTCCTTGCTGGAGCTGACGCAGGGCGGCAAGACCGCCATTGAGTTGCCGAATGGCGAGAAGCGCACGTTCCTGCAGGATGGCGATGCGATTGTGCTGAGAGGCTGGTGCGAAAAGCCGGGCCGCATGCGCATTGGATTCGGGCATGCCTCGGGAGTCGTTGAACGGGCCTGATCGGGTTACCGAATCGGTATCTGCAGCGCATGTCGGGCGTGACATGCGCTGTTTTTCATTGCGGCGGGAAAACCCTTGCTTGATAAATTGTCCAGAATTGGATAAATTGTCTAGCCATGAACTCTCGTACGCCCGAACAGCGCCTGCTGCTCAACCAAGTCAAACAGATCGCGGATGGTCTGGCCCAAACCTTTGCGCCTTTTTGCGAGGTCGTTGTGCACGATCTGCTGGACCCGGCGCATGCGGTCCTGGCCATTCACAACAACCTCTCCGGCCGAGAGGTGGGGGACCCCGCAACCGAGCTGGGTCTGGCGCGGATCATGGATCCCGAATTCGACCAGATTCTCGCCAACTACCCCAATGAGTTTGCCGACGGCCGGCGCGTCAAAAGCACCTCCATCGGCATCAAGGATTCCAAGGGCGAATACATCGCCGCGCTCTGCATGAACATCGATCTGACGGTGTTCCAGGGCTTTCAGGGAATGCTCCATCAGTTCGTGGCCTTGCAGACGCAGGCCATCACGCAGGAGTCGCTCGACCCCGCCGGCACGGAAGCCATTCGTGCGCGGATCGACGAGTTTGCCGCGCGCCTGGCTACCACGCCACGCGCCATGAAGGCGGAGGACCGCCGCGCGCTGGTGAAGGAGTTGAAGGCGGCAGGGGTGCTCGACGTTCGCCGCGCGATGGAAACCGTCGCCTCTCATCTGGGCGTTTCGCGCGCTTCGGTGTACAGCTATGCGAAGTGACGCAAAACTGCTGCTGCTCAACAGCCACGCGGTGAATGCGTTGCTGGACCCCGCCGACGTGCTTGGTGCGGTACGAGACGCGTTTGAGGTACACAGCCGCCAGGAGGGCCGCGTGTTTCCCGTGATTCGTGAAGCGCTGTCAACGGGAGGCGTCTTTGGCATCAAGGCGGGTGATATTGCCTCGCAGGACCTGTTGGGCTTCAAGGCGGCGGGCTTTTGGCCGCAGAACCGGCAAGTAGGCGCGGAGCCGCACCAGGCCACCGTGATGTTGTTCGATCCGCACACGGGCAGGCCGCTCTGCGTGATGGATGGCAACACGATTACCACCGTTCGAACCGGCGCGGCCGGCGCATTGGGCTTGCTCCATGTGGCGCGCGCCGACAGCGCCACGCTCACGGTCTTTGGCACCGGTGTTCAGGCGCGCTCGCAACTGGCCTTCGCGTTGCAGGTGATGCCATTGCTACGCCATGTCCACTACGTCACGGTCGACCGACAGCCCGATCCCTGCTTTGAAAAACAGTTTGCGGAACGCTGCCAGTTGACCTGCGCACGCGATGCCAATGAAGCGGTGTCACAGAGCGACATCGTGATCACGGCAACGCCCGGGGGCGGTGCGCTGTTTGATGTGGACGCGGTGCGCAGCGGAACGCACCTGAACTGTGTAGGCGCAGACACCCGAGGCAAGCGCGAGTTGCCGCCGGGCCTTCTGGCAAACGCCAATGCGATCGTTGTCGACGACAGGCAGCAGGCCGCTCAACTGGGAGAGCTGCAGTGGGCCCCGGAGTTGCCATGCGTGGAACTGGGCGATGTGATCACGGGAACGACACCCTTCGCACGCAAGCCATCGGACATCACGGTGTTCGACATGACCGGGATTGCCCTGCAGGACATGACCGTCGCAAGACTGTTGTATCAAAAGGCGCTGACCAACGGCACCGGCCAAGGCATCGATTGGCCCTGGTGACTGACGACTGCCGACTGACTACCCGTACGAAATGGGGTGCTGCTGGAAGCACTCGAAGAAAACAAAGGAATTATTCATGAGCTCACTTCCAACGTATGGCGATGTGGAATTCGCCGCCAAACGCATCAAGGGTTACGCGCATCCAACGCCCGTCATGACGTCCCGCACCGTCAACGAGGAACTGGGGGCGCAGGTGTTCTTCAAGTGCGAAAACCTGCAGCGCATGGGCGCGTTCAAGTTTCGCGGAGGCTTCAATGCGCTGTCGAAATTCAGTCCGGCGCAGCGCAAGGCTGGCGTGGTGGCGTTCTCGTCCGGCAACCATGCGCAGGCCATTGCGTTGTCAGCGCGCTTGCTGGGCATCCCGGCCACGATCGTGATGCCGCACGATGCTCCCGTCGCCAAAGTGGCCGCCACCAAAGGCTATGGCGGGAATGTCGTTCTGTACGACCGCTACACGGAAGACCGCGAACAGATTGGCCGCGATCTGGCCGACAAGCACGGACTGACTTTGATCCCGCCGTACGACCACCCCGATGTGATCGCGGGGCAAGGCACCGCCGCCAAGGAGTTGATCGAAGAAGTCGGCCCGTTGGATGCGTTCTTCGCGCCACTGGGCGGTGGTGGCCTATTGTCCGGTTCCGCGCTTGCCTTGCGTGCGCTTTCACCCGATTGCCAAATCTACGG
>CALMCS010000199.1 GCA_937862875.1 uncultured Comamonadaceae bacterium | reverse complement strand
CTCGATGCCTGCATTGCCCGCGGCGAGCAGGAACTTGGTCTCTTCGGTGTCGTTGTCCTTGGCGAAGGCTTCGACGGCGTTCACCAGCGTGGTCAGGGTTTCGGCCTTGTGGTCGCGCAGATAGACGTGGAGCGCCAGCAAGTCGCAGGTTTCGTTGAACAGTTCGCGCGGCGCACGAGACGCGCTGGCGTTGATCAGCCCCTGGTTGCGCACCAGCTCATACCACTTGAGCGAACCCTCGTTCATGCCTGCAGCGGCCCTGCGTGTCAGGCCAGCAAACGAATTCGAGCCCTCCACCTGCGTCAGTTGGCGCAGCTCCCAATCGAGCGTATCGAGCTTGAGCAGCGTGTGGTATTCGGCGCAGCGCCCCGGGGCGGTCTTGACCATCACCACGAACACGTCGCTGCTGGCCGAGTAGTTGCTGATCACATAGGCGTTGTCGCGGTTGTAGCGCGAGTCCACGCGCAGCTCCGGTGCTCCGGCGTCCAGATCACCAATCTTCAGATCCAGACTGACCCAGTACCCTACCGCGCCCAACACGGCGGAGGTCACGATGGCTATCAAGGCATAGCGTGGGCGCGTGAACAGATCGAGAAAGCGCCACAGCGGATGGCGGTCCCTGGCGGCCAGTTCCAGCACCTCGGTGTCGCGCATGCTGCGCTGCGCGGCCTTGTCCGAGACGCCCGTGTACGACAGCAACACCGGCAGCAAAGCCAGATTGGTGAAAATCAGAATACCGACACCGATGCTCGCAATCATCGCCAGCTCGCGAATGATCGGGATGTCCACAAAGCTCAGCACCGCAAAGCCCACCACGTCCGCCAGCAGCGCCGCTGCGCCCGCCACGAACAGGCGACGGAAGGTATAGCGCGCGGCCACGAGCTTGTGCGTGCCGCGGCCGATGTCCTGCATGATGCCGTTCATCTTCTGCGCGCCGTGGCTCATGCCGATGGCGAAGACCAGGAACGGAATCAAGATCGAGTAAGGGTTCAGCTCATAGTGCAGCAGCGGCAGGATGCCCAGCAACCACACCACGCCGATCAGCGTGCAGACCAGCACCAGGGCGGTGCTGCGCAGGCAGCGCGTGAAGTAAAACAGAATGACGGCCGTGATCACCACCGCAATGGCGAAGAAGATGAGCACCGCTTGCAGGCCATCGATCAGGTCGCCCATGACCTTGGCGAAACCGGTCACGCGCACCTTCACGCCTTGCGCGTCATATTTCTGGCGCAGGGTCTCCAACTGTTGCGAAAGCTTGGCGTAGTCGAGCAGCTCACCGGTCTCTGCGTTGGTTTCCATCAACGGCACGTAGATGACCGATGAGCGCAGATTCGGCGCCACCAGCTGGCCAATCTCGCCAGAACGCAGCACGTTGTCGGAAAGCGCCTTGAGCGATTCTGGCGAGCCGTCGTAGTCCGCCGGCATGACCGGGCCCCCTTCGTAGCCGTCTTCGGTGCTGGCAATCCAGCGCACGGCCGGCATCCACAGCGACTTCATGAACGAGCGGTCCACCCCCGGCAAGGCATAGACCTCGTCATTGAGTTGGCGAAGCGTCTCGATATAGGGGGCGCTGAAAATATCGCCCTCGCCATTGGCCTCGACCGTCAGGCGCACCACGTTCGACAGACCTTTGAGGTCCTTCTCGAAGTTGAGGAAATTGACGATGTAAGGATGGTGCGTGGGAATGGTCTTGGAAAAACTCGCGTTGAGCCGCAGGCCCGTCGCCGCGAGCGCCAGTGCCAGCGTGACCAGCGCGCAGGCCAGCAGAACCCAGCGCCTGTGATTGAAAAGAATGCGTTCCAACCAGTTGCCCGATTGAACGTCGAAATTGCGCAGATCCCCAATCGTTGGGAAGTCCGTGGATGCGTTGGAAGAAGCGACCATGACTGTCAGTTCGTTGGAATGGAAGAAGCCGCCATCGCCTGCACGCCGCGCGGGCCTACGACAACCAGTTGACCGTCAGCGGCAAGCGCGAGGCCAGAAACGGGAAAGGGCTGGTGCGTCGGCACGGCCTTGACGCTGCGGCCCTGGTCCGTGGAGATCAGAAGTTGTCCGGCTTCGTTGCCCAGCACCACGCCATCCTTCCAGGCAACGGTCGCCGTGAGCGACGCCTTGCCAGGCATGGGAGATTCGCTCCACTGCGCGCCCCGGTCTTCGGATCGATACAGCTTTCCGCCCAGGCCCAGCGCCATCAGACTGCCATCGCTGGCGCTTCGGATATCGAACAGCGTGCTGCGAAACGGTGTGTTGAGTTTTTCGAAGTGCCCGGTAGGCGTGGCGCGGCGAAACACAACGCCCTGCTCGCCCGCTACATAGAGCCCGCCTTTCGGAGACTCTTCGATCGCGTAGAGATGACGCTCATCGCCATCCAGAAGCATGTCGAACACCGGAGTCCAATGCGCGCCGCCGTCCTCGGTCGAGAACGCCATACCGTAGGCGCCCACCGCCAGACCGCGTTGGGCGTCGCTGAAATGCACCGCCAACAAGGGCTTGTCCGGCCCCTCGCCCGCCAGGGCCTGTGCGCGGGCGATGGATTCCAGCTTGCCACTGGCGCGGGCGGCATCCGCGATCAATTGATTGGCCTGCACGCCATCGAGTTGTTTGCGCCAGGTCGTTCCGCCGTCCGTCGTGTGCAGAATCACGCCGCTGTGCCCCACCACCCAACCATTCTTCGCGTCGGCAAAACGCACGGCCGTGAGCGTCACGCTCACCGGCACCTTGACCTGCTGCCAACTGCGCGCGTTGTCGTCCGACACCAGAATATGTCCGCGCTCGCCCACCGCCACCAACCGATCGCCTGCGCGGGTGATGCCGACCAACACCGAGCGGGTCGCCAATCGCGTGGCCACCGCTGGTTGCAGAAGGGAATCTTGCTTGCTGAAGCGCTGCGGGCTGCTGCCATCACCGGCGGCATGCGCAGACAGCGCCACCACCGACAGCAAAAGCGTTGCCAGTTGACGTTGCATTGTTTTGTCTCGCTTGAATCTTGTTATCTCTCACGGCCACGCCGCCCCCTCCCAGGGAACAGCGGCGTGGCAAGGCCCCGGTGATCAGTCAGCGGGATAGGGATCGCGCGGGCTGAACATCAGCGGCGGCAGATCGGCACCCAGCAGATAGCCACCCAGGACGCCGGACGTGTCATCGGCGTTCTGCGTGATGTGGTTGGCCGCGGCCAGCACATCGCGCACCACCCGTTGCAGCGGGTTGTTCAGGAAAATGCCGCGCGCGCCGGTGGCTTTGAACAGCAGCAGGACGGCCTCTTCCACATTCCGTCCCACATGGGCGATCTCGCACAGGTGACGCACGCGGTCGTCCAGGGACACCAGTTCGCGCTTTTCCA
>CALMCS010000198.1 GCA_937862875.1 uncultured Comamonadaceae bacterium | reverse complement strand
CCACGGTGCAGGCGCTGGTGTGGATGCGGCCCTGGGTTTCGGTGGCGGGCACGCGTTGCACGCGGTGGCCGCCGGATTCGAAGCGCATGCTGCCGTAGGCGTTGTCGCCCTCGAAGCGCAGCACGACTTCCTTGTAGCCGCCCAGCTCGCTTTCGTTGGCGCTCATGATCTCGACCTTCCAGCCGAGCGTGGTGGCGTAGCGCGTGTACATGCGCGCCAGATCGGCGGCGAACAATGCCGATTCGTCGCCGCCCGTGCCGGCGCGGATTTCAACGAAGGCGTTGCGTTCGTCGTCCGGGTCCTTGGGCAGCAGGAGGCGCTGAAGCTCGTCTTCGAGCTGCGTCAGTTCGGTTTCGGCGGTGGCAATTTCTTCCTGTGCCATCTCGGCCATGTCGGGGTCGTCGAGCATCTCGCGCGCTCCGGCCAGATCGGCCTCGCGTTGCTTGTAGCGCGCAAAACGACCGGCGAGCTGAGTCACTTCCGCATGCTCCTTGGAGATGTTGCGGTACTGCTTCATGTCGGCCATGATGTCTTCGCGCGAGAGCAGGAAGTTCAGCTCATCCAGGCGCAGTGCATAGCGCTCCAGTTGGCTTCTGAGAAAGGGTTTCATGGGAAATCTTGATTCGGGAGGGCCGCGTTGAACGCAGCGGGCCGCGCGTGTTGGCCTGCAAAAAAGTGCAGTGCGCGGCAGGAAAAAAGGAGGTCTGGCGCGGACGGACAGCGCCGCTACAGGCTGCTTTTGGTCTGTGAGCGCAGGAACAGGCGCGAGACGGTGTCGGCCGTTTGGGCGCGTTGCTCGACGTCGCCCTTGTGCAGCTCGGCCATCGCGCCGTGCAGCATTTTTTGTGTGATGCCGCGCGAGAGGGCCTCGAGCACGGTGTCGATGTCTTCGCCCTTGGCGAGCAGCTTCTTGGCGCGGGCAATTTCCATGGCGCGCCATTCGTCGGTCTGCGAATTCAGCTGCTGAATCAGGGGCACGGTGCCGCCTTGCGGTTTGCGCTGATCCAGCCAATGCATGAAGCTTTGCACGCCGTGGTCGATGATGACCTCGGCCTGCTGCACGGCGGCCTGGCGCTGGGCCTGACCGGTGCGCACGACCGTGGCGAGATCGTCCACGGTGTAGAGATAGACGTCGCGCAGGTCTTTGACCTCGGCTTCGATGTCGCGCGGAACGGCCAGATCGACCATGAAGATCGGGCGGCGCTTGCGTTTCTTCAGCGCGCTTTCGACCGCGCCCAGGCCGATGATCGGCAGGCTCGATGCGGTGCAGCTGATGACCGCGTCGTACTCGTGCAGGTGCTCGGGCAGATCGGACAGGCGCATGGTGTTGGCACCAAACTGCGCGGCCAGCTTCTCGCCGCGCTCGAGCGTGCGGTTGGCGATGGTGATCTGCTTGGGGTGCTTGGCGGCAAAGTGCGTGGAGACCAACTCAATCATCTCGCCCGCGCCGACGAACAGCACGCGAATCTGCGAGAGGTCCTCGAACAGTTGACCGGCCAGGCGCACGGCGGCGGCCGCCATGCTGATGCTGTGCGCGCCGATTTCGGTGGAGCTGCGCACTTCCTTGGCCACCGCGAAGCTGCGCTGGAACAACTGGTTCAGAGTGGTGCCGAGCACGCCGGCGGTTTCGGCCACGCGCACCGCGTTTTTCATTTGACCGAGGATCTGTGCCTCGCCCAGCACCATGGAGTCGAGGCCGCTGGCGACGCGGAAGGCGTGGCGGGCGACCAGGTCGTTTTCAAGAATATAGGAGTGCGAACGCAGCAGGGCAGGGCTCACGCCGCCCGAATGGGCCAGCCAGTCGAGCGTGTGGTCGAGGGCCGGGGATTCTGCTGCGCAGTAGATTTCGGTGCGGTTGCAGGTGGACAGAATCGCGGTTTCGACGCCGGGGTGGCGCACGGAACTGTGGGTCAATGCCTGCCGCAGACCCTGGAGCGTCGGGGCGATTTGATCGAGCGCGAACGCAAAACGACCGCGCATGTCGAGCGGTGCGGTCGTGTGATTAATGCCTAATGCCCAGACTGCCATACGCTCGATTATAAAATTTGTAGGCGATCAAGGTTGAACTCAGTTCAATACAGACTTGATCTGAGTCATGTTTATGGAACCTTCACTTGCTTTGAACCACGTTCTCAATTTCATCGCGCCCGCTTTTTGGCTGGCGCTGATGGTGGTCGGCTGTGCGCAAATGTTTTTCAGAAAACACGCAAAACAGTATGGCTGGATTACTCCGATAGCTATCAATTTTGCGGTTGGTTGCGCCGTATTATGGGCCGGATTGTGGATTTTCGGAAACGACG
The DNA here is from genome assembly GCA_937862875.1 of uncultured Comamonadaceae bacterium. GTDB lineage: Bacteria > Pseudomonadota > Gammaproteobacteria > Burkholderiales > Burkholderiaceae_C > Diaphorobacter_A. The sequence continues at coordinate 7,031 of CALMCS010000198.1, read as the reverse complement.
GCAAGTTGTTGACCTATTCCGCACTGACTGTGGCAATAGCCACCACGCAATGGGCACTATTGCGTGGCTGGAAGGCCTGATGGACCCTTTTGGCGTGAGAGTGGGCGGATTGGGGGCCGGCTGACGCGCCCATTTCACGCCGCGATCACGACTGGCAGAGGCTTTTTTCGCTCGCGCCACCGCAGGCACCTGCCCCGCATGGCGCGTCGCCCGCAGGCGCGACCGCCTGCAGATTGGTTCGCATTTGCTGCAAAAGCGCCAGCAGATGGGCCTGTTCCGTCTCCGGGCAGTCCTGCAGCATGTGAAGGCCGATGCGTGCCCGAGTCGCCCTCATGTTGGAAAACAACTGCTCGCCCTGTGGGCTGAGTTTCAGCGTGCGGCTGCGTTTGTCCTCGGGGTGCGGGATGCGCTCGATCCACTCGTTGGCTTCCATTTCCATCAGGATGCGCGCCACTTGCGCCTTGTCGGCGTGCAAATGCTCCATGAGCGCCTTGTGCGTGCACAGCGGCTGATGCCCCACGAACAGCAAACAGCGCACGGTGTTGCGCGTCAGCCGTGGATCGTGTGTGTGCATTTCGGAGCGCATCGTGAAACGGTAGGTCTGAATGAGGTCGTGCAGGCTATCCAGCACCTGTGTGGGGAGGGTGACATCGTTCATAGCGTGGATTTATGGTTGTAGTTGACAAAGTCAACTTGATCGGAGTATCTTGTTGACTAAATCAACATTCTACGCAAAACAAGGCAAGACACATGAGCAACAACCCTTCCATTGATTCTTTGAACAATTTCGACGTCGCCACCAGCGAGTTGCGCGTCGAGCGCGTGCGCCATGCATTCGGTGCGCGCCACATGCAATTGATGTCGCGCGAGATCGTGAGCCCCGGCTTCATGCGCCTCACCCTGGGCGGGGCCGATCTGAGTGATTTCAACAGCGCCGGCTTTGACGATCACGTGAAGCTGTTGCTGCCAGCGCCCGGTCAGGAAAAGCCTTTGCTGCCGCGCCTGGTGGACGGTCGCCCGAACTTTGACGGTGGCGAGCGCCCCGTGGCACGCGATTTCACCCCCGTGCGCTGGGACCACGGCAAAGGCACCATGGTGCTGGAATTCGCCCTGCACGACGACGGTCCAGCGGCGCAGTGGGCCGCTCAGGCGCAACTGGGCCAGTGGGTCGGCATTGCGGGACCGCGCGGCAGCATGGTCGTGCCCAAGGCGTTTACGTGGCATTGGCTGCTGGGCGATGCGAGTGCGCTGCCCGCGATCGAGCGCCGACTCGCCGAACTGCCAGAGACGGCACAGGCGACGGTGCGGATTCAGCTGGACAACGCGGCGGATCGCCGCGCGTTGAAAACGGCCGCCAACCTGGACCTGCAATGGGTCGATTCGCTGAACACCGCCGCGCAGGCACTGGTGCTGCCTGCGGGCGACGGTTTCATCTGGGCTGCGGGCGAGCATTCCGACATGGCCGAACTGCGCCGCTCGGTGCTCGCCAAACCCGGCGTGAACGCCAAGCGCATGCGCATTGCGGCTTACTGGAAGCGCGGCGAAGTCGCCCACCACGCCGAGCTCAATGACGAGGCTTGATGTGACTCGGTGCGTGAGAGGGCGTTATTTCTTGTCCACGCCGGTGAGCTGATCGATCACGGGATCTTCGGTATCCGCCTGGCTCGTCAGGGCCTGCGCCGGTTGCACCGATATCGTGGCCGGTGGTGACAGCGACAGACCCGCCGCGCGCAGATTGGCCAGAATCTCGAACAGCAGATCGCTGCGCACGCCACCGGTGTTGCGCGGGCTGCTGATGTAGCCGATCGCCAGGAAGGTGAGGGTGCCGTTCAGGATGCCTTCGAGCTGAACCGACGGGGCGGGCGTGTCCAGAACGCCGGGGTGATTCTGGTAGGCGCTCAGGATGATTTCTCGCATCTGCTGGGCGTCGGTATCGAGCGGTGCGGGCAGGCGCATCAGCACGCGGCCCGGCGCGCCGGATGTGGTCATGTTGCGCACCGACTTGGTGATGAATTCCGAGTTGGGAACGATCATCGTGGAGCGGTCGAACAACTGGATTTCGGTGGCGCGCACATTCACGCGGCGCACGTCGCCCTCCGCATCGCCCAGCACCACCCAGTCGCCGACCTTCACGGGACGCTCGGCCAGCAGAATCAGGCCCGAGATGAAGTTCTGCACGATCGCCTGCAGGCCGAAACCGATACCCACCGACAACGCGCTGGCGACCCACGCAATCCGCTCCACGCTGATGCCCAGGCCCGCGAGTGCCGCCGCGATCACCACGATGCCGCCGACATAGCCCATCAAGGTCGTGATGGAGCTGCGCATGCCGGGCTCGAGCGTCGTGTTCGGAAAGAACCGATTCGAGAGCCAGCGTTTGAACAGATGAATCGCAAAGAAGCCGAGACCGATCACGGCGGCGGCGGTCAGCAGCGCCTGCGGTGCGATGGTGAAGTCGCCAATCTTGAGGCTGTGATCGACCGAGGTGCCGCGTCTGAACACCTCGTCCGGCGCGGTGCCGAGCGGTGCCAGCAGCGCGATGACCATGTAGAAAAACAGGGCCACGCGCAGCAGGCCGGAGGTGAGCACCGCCGCTTGATCGAGTAGCTGCGTGTTCAGACCCAGCGCGGTGTTGAGCTTGGAGCCGAAACCGCCCTTGGACGAGAGCAGGGCCTCGCACAGATCGTCGGCCAGCTTGAACAGCAGGTACATGGTGGCCAGCACCACGATGGTCCACACCATCTGCCTTGCCATGGTGGCGGCGAGCGACACATAGCCCAGTGCGACCAGCGCAAAGATCGCAATCACCGTGATGCCGGCCGCCGCTGCCAGCAGTGCGAACCACAGGGGGCGCTGCACCGTAGCGATGTCCTTTTCCTGTTTGCTGTCGGCCTTGTCGTTCTGCGCGGCGTCCTGTGTTCCGGCGGCTTCGGCCTGTTCCAGGTTGCGCAGATGGCGCAGACCGAGCAGCGTGATGCACGAAGCGCTCAGCGCAAACAGGACATGCACCAGCACTTCGGAAGACAGGCTCCAACCCGCCAGTGCGCTGATTTCGATGGCCAGTCCGCCGAGTGCCGAGGACAGCGCAAACCACCACGGATAGGGCGCAAGGCGCTTGGCCAGATCGTCGGAAATCGGCAGCAAGCGCCACGACGAGCGCCGGCTCGACAGCAGCGCATGGCCGAGCGAGATCACATAGGCGCCATACGCGGCCATCTGCACGCAGATCGATTCCAGCGCGCGCAGTCGCTCGTCCAGATTCGAATCCAGTCGCAGACCATTCCAGGCGAGCTTGACGGCCATCGCCACAATCAACACGTTGACCACCACGGCGGCGCTGGCCAGCAAGGTGCGGCGCAGGCGTCCGGAGGGCAGGCGGGCCGGCAGCACACGCACCAGAACGCGCTCGGCGATCCAGGTGCCGCCGATGATCAGCGCGAGTGCCGCGAGCAGGTGAAAAATCAGGTAGTTGCGGCCTCGCGATGTGGAAGTCGCCTCGGTCCCTGCGTCCTGCAGATCCTGGCCCAGCGACTGCAGCCGCGCCCAGTCGTCGGGTGCAGCGTTCTTCCACGCGCGCCAGAAGGCCGGGGTGATGGGCGACTCCACACGCGCCGTGATGGCCGCCTGAAACTGTGCGCGGCGCTGTTTGAGGATGTCGGCGCTGCGCTGCTCGGCATCCACGCTGATGAGTCGCGCGAGCTTGAGATCGGAGTCGATGGCCGCGCGCTGCTTGTTCAGCGTCGCGCGCTGCTCGGCCACATCGGGCGCATCCGCGGGGGAGTCTTTTCCGGGGGCTGGACCGAGTCCGGCCAATCGTCCGTCGATGTCGGCGAGGTCACTGGCGCGCTGCTTGGCGAGCCGATCGGCATCGAGGCCGATGTTGCCCAGCTGAATGAAGATCTTCTTGGCGTCGATGTCTTCGGTGAGCTTGGAGGGAACCGCGTCCAGTTGTTTGCGCAGATCGTCGGGCTGGGGCAGGGCGACGTTGGCATCGACCGGCGCGCTGCTGGCCGCGGCCGGTGCGCGGGGCACTGTGGCCTGGCTTTGCGCGTGGGCCGGGAAGAGAAATCCGACGACCACAAAACACAGCAGCAAGAGCAGCGCCGTGATGTGCAACTGCCGCCACAGGGAGGCGACCGACGCGGCATCGCTATCGCTTTCGCCGTCGCCATGGCGATCCGTAGTGGAGGAGCTGACCAGCCAGTGTTTTGGATTCATGGGCGCATTGTTGAGCGAAGGAACGAATTGCCAGCTACAAAGATCACCGAATGTATTTTTCTGCTTTGCACATGTATGCGGCAGAAGCGCTATTCACATGTGCATGCAAAGTAGCGCCAATTGAGAGCATCCATTCAAAGCGCTGACGGCGAGCACTGACCGCGATATTACTCGCGTGCCGGTCGCCGTCAGCGGGTCAGGCCGCAGGGCTGAACAGATCGACCCGGTCGGTGATGATGCAATCGGTGCCGATGTCGAGCAGTCGCTTGGCTTCCACCTCGTCGTTCACGGTGTAGCTGCTGCAGCGCAGACCCTGCGCGTGCACGCGCTGCACATACTCCGCAGTCCACAGGCCGTGGTTGAGCACCATGGCGACGCAGCCCAGTTCGAGGGCGGTCTGCAGCTCGGCCTCGCCCGTGCCGTCCGCGAAGGCGTGGACCAGCAGACCGCGCGGAATCTCCGGGGCCGTGGCGCGCGCGCCGCGCAGCGAATCAGGCTTGAACGAGGTGAACAATGGAGCCACGGCATCCTTGGGCCAGAGGCGATTCATCAGCTCGCCGGTGGCGCGGCCGGTGGCTTCTTCCTGGCCTTCGGTGGGCTTGATTTCCACGTTCAGGAACAGATGATTGGCGATGCACCAGCGTGCCAGCGCTTCGAGCGTGGGAAGGTTCTCGCCGGCAAAGGCGCGCGAGTGCCAGGCACCGGCATCCAATTGGGCCAGCTCGCCCATGCTGCGTTCGCCGCCAATGCCCTGGCCGTTGGTGGTGCGCTGGAGGTCGCTGTCGTGCATCAGAAACAGCACGCCGTCCTGGCTCAGCTTGGCGTCGCACTCAAACATGCGGTAGCCATAGGACGCGCCCAGACGGAACGCGGCCATGGTGTTCTCGGGTGCCAGTTTGCCGGCGCCGCGGTGTGCAACCCAACGCGGATAGGGCCAAGCAGCAAGGGAAGTCATACAGGTTCTCCAAATTTCAGCAGATTGCCGTGCGGGTCGATCACGTACAGCTCGCGCATGCCCCATTCACGGTCTTGAGGGGGTTCGAGCGGGAGTCCGCGTGCCGCGAAATCGGCATGCAGTGCGTGCGTGTCACCGCGCACATAGCAGGACGAATTGCGCGGCAATTCGGGTTGGTCGCCGCAGGGCCAGAAGTGGATTTCGCAGCCGTCGCGCTCGACGATCAGATAGGTCCCGGGCATGGACAGGGTGGCGCGAAATCCGAGTTTTTGAACGTAAAAAGCCTCGCTGACTGCGAGGTCCGGAGAGGGTAAAACCGGAACTGTCGAGTGAATCAGCGAGGCCATGGCGTTTCTTCAAAAAAGAAACGATTGTCTTAGATGCGCTTGCCCGTGTCGGCGTCGAAGGTATGGATGCGATCGGGGCGCGGTGTCACGTGCATCAGGTCACCGTTGTTCGGCATGAAGGTGCCTTCCTCCACGCGCACGATGACTTGTTCGTCGGCGTTCATGCCCTGCACGCGGGCGTAGATCAGACGCTCGGCGCCGAGCAGCTCGACGGTGTCGACGATCAGCGGCCAGCCCTGACCGGGCGTGACGTCCAGATGTTCCGGGCGAATGCCGTAGATCGTGCCGGCCTTGCCGCCGGGCGCGCTCTTGAGCAGGTTCATCGGAGGCGATCCGATGAAGCTCGCCACGAAGGTGGATGCGGGCGTGTGGTAGACCTCTTCGGGGGTACCGAATTGCTCGACCTTGCCGCCGTTCATCACGATCATGCGCTGTGCCAGCGTCATCGCTTCGACCTGATCGTGCGTGACGAACAGGCTGGTGATGCCGAGTTGGTTGTGGCGCTTCTGGATCTCGATGCGGGTCTGCGCGCGCAGCTTGGCGTCGAGGTTGGAGAGCGGCTCGTCGAACAGAAACACCTGCGGGTTGCGCACGATCGCGCGGCCCATGGCCACGCGCTGGCGCTGACCACCGGAGAGCTGGCGTGGCTTGCGATCGAGCAGGTGACCGAGCTCGAGAATCTTGGCCGCGCCATCGACGCGCTGCTTGATTTCATCGACCGGCACGTTCTTGATCTTGAGACCGTAGGCCATGTTGTCGAACACGGTCATGTGCGGATACAGCGCGTAGTTCTGGAACACCATCGCGATGTCGCGCTCGGCGGGTTCGAGGTCGTTGACCACGCGGTCGCCGATCGAGATCGTGCCGCCGGTGATTTCTTCGAGGCCCGCGACCATGCGCAGCAGGGTCGATTTGCCGCAGCCCGATGGGCCGACGATGACGATGAACTCACCGTCCTTGATTTGTGCGTTGACGCCGTGAATCACGGGGACGGCAGCCTTGCCGACTCCGTATTGCTTGACGACGTCTTTGAGTGTGATGGATGCCATATGAAAATCTTTTATCTTCGTATTCGTTCTGTTTGAAGTGGGTGTTGTGCGAGGTGGTGGATTACTTTTCGGTATCCACCAGACCCTTCACGAACCACTTCTGCATCAGAATCACCACGAGCGCGGGCGGCAGCATCGCGATGATGGTGGTGGCCATGGCCACGTTCCAATCGATGGCGGCTTCACCACCACCGGCCACCATGCGCTTGATGCCGATGACCACTGGGTACATGTCTTCCGAGGTCGTCATGAGCAGCGGCCAGAGGTATTGGTTCCAGCCGTAGATGAACTGGATCACGAACAGCGCCGCGATCGAGGTCTTGGACAGCGGCACCAGCACATCCTTGAAGAAGCGCATCGGGCCGGCACCGTCCATGCGCGCGGCTTCCACGAGTTCATCGGGAACCGTGAGGAAGAACTGGCGGAACAGGAAGGTGGCGGTGGCCGAGGCGATCAGCGGCA
>CALMCS010000197.1 GCA_937862875.1 uncultured Comamonadaceae bacterium | reverse complement strand
TGTGGATGCCCGGAGACCGGGCTCTGGGCTCAGGTTGCCCTGGCCTTCATTGGGTGAAATGCCTACCGTCGAATGCCTCAGCGCTCGGCGGCCTGGAGGTTCGGGCCGAGAAAAAAAAACACCGGTGGTACCTCCGGGCCCCACTGGTGCATCGTGTCGGTGCCAATCTGCTGCAGCGTGGGCGGCACGCTGTCGTTGACCAGATCGCCATCGGTCCAATGCTCGACATGATTCGCCACCGGATCGCGCCAGTAGTCGAATATCTGGCTGCCCAGAATGTGGCGACCCACACCCCAGCTGTGGCGATGGCCGCGGCGTTTCAGGTACTCACTTCCCTGCACCAGATCGTCCAGATCGGTGACCTCGAAGGCACTGTGACCAAACCGCGCCTTGCCATCGCGCGACGGGGCGAGTGCCAGCGTGTGGTGGTCCGTCCAGCGGTCTCCCAGACCGCAGCGCAGGAATGCCACCTTCAAATTCTCGGGCGCACCGTCGTAGAAACCATCCGACAGCGTGAAGCCCAGCACCTGCGTGTAGAACTCCAGCATTTCCTCGAGATTCGGACAGGACACCACCAGGTGACCAATCCGCTGAATCTGGGCAGGCTCGGGCTGACTGCGCACCGTCTGTCCATAGCGCTCGCGCTTGAGCGTGTTGTTCCCCGGAACGGATTCGCGCTGCGCCACCGGTTCTGCGGGCGTGAAGCCATGTACCACCTCGACCAGAAAGCCCGCCGGGTCCTTGAGGCGCACCACCTGGCCTCCGCCCGGTGCCTGGCTCTGCTCCACGGTAGTGCCCTGCTCCCGGGCCAAACGCTCGAGATCGTCCGCACTCTCGGCATAGAAGCCCATGCCGATGCTGGCGGGCGCGCCGCGCTCGATCACGTTGATGAAGGGCGCGTCGCCATAGCCACGCAGGTAGATCGTGTCGGCCGCATCCGTCGTCTGAGTCGCCTTGAGCATGCCGAAGTCCTCGTAGAACGAAGCCATCTCCGCCAGATCCGGCGCGTGATAACGCACGTAGGCAATGTCGGTTACTGCAATCAATGTTGTCTCCTGTTGGCGTGGTCTGCTGACCACTAGAGGGTTGGAAAATCTTCTTGTGCCGTATGCGGTATGTCTTGCTTGATGCGTCGACACTCAGTCCTGCTGCAACAGCTGCGTGCGCAACTGCGCCTTGGAAATCTTGTTGAGCGTGGCCCGTGGAAACTCGTCCACGAAGACGATCTCCCGCGGTCGCTTGAAATCGGCCAGCACCTGCTCACAGCGCGTATGGATTTCCTGAGTCAGGCGGGCGTGGGTATGGGCCGCCGGTTGGACGCCATCGACCAGGCGCACAAACGCCACCGCGACTTCGCCCAGCAATGCGTGCGGCCGGCTCACCACGGCCACTTCTGCGACGCCAGCCACACCCACAATCGTCTGCTCAACTTCGAGCGGCGACACGTTCTCGCCGCCGACCTTGAGCATGTCCTTGTCGCGTCCCGCGAAGGCAATGTCTCCGCTGGCAAGTCGCGTCACCTTGTCACCCGTGATGAACCAGCCTTCGTGATCGAAGGCCTTGCGCGTGGCCGGCTCGTCGTTGAGGTAGCCTGCAAACAAGGACAGGCCCAGCACGCCGCGCACCTGCAGCAAGCCGGTCTCACCGATCTCGCAAAGCCAGCCGTTGTCATTCACGATGCGCACGCCATACTCAGGCGCGGCTCGGCC
>CALMCS010000196.1 GCA_937862875.1 uncultured Comamonadaceae bacterium | reverse complement strand
GTTGCGCACGCTGGTGGACATGCTGGGTTACCCCGTCACCAACACGCTGATGGGCTTGGGTGCCTATCCTGCTTCAGACCGCAAATTCCTGGGCATGCTGGGCATGCACGGCACCATCGAAGCCAACAACGCCATGCAGAACTGCGATGTGTTGCTGGCGGTGGGGGCGCGCTTTGATGACCGAGTGATCGGCAACCCCAAGCACTTTGCCCAGAACGACCGCAAGATCATCCACATCGATATCGACCCCTCCAGCATCTCCAAGCGCGTGAAGGTGGATGTGCCCATCGTGGGCGATGTGAAGGATGTGCTGACCGAGTTGATCTCCATGATCCGCGAGAGCAGCACGCGTCCCGACGCAGGTGCCCTGTCTGCATGGTGGGACACGATCGAGGCCTGGCGCAGCCGCAACTGCCTCAAGTACGACATGGGCTCGCCCGAGGTGATCAAGCCGCAGTACGTGGTGGAAACGCTCTGGAACATGACCAAGGATGCGGATGCCTACGTCACGTCCGATGTGGGGCAGCACCAGATGTGGGCGGCGCAGTACTACCGGTTTGACGAGCCGCGCCGCTGGATCAACTCCGGCGGCCTGGGCACCATGGGTGTGGGCATTCCTTACGCTATGGGCATCAAGCTGGCCAAGCCGGATTCCGAGGTGTTCTGCATCACGGGTGAAGGCTCGGTGCAGATGAACATCCAAGAGTTGTCTACCTGCCTGCAGTACAACACGCCGATCAAGATCTGCGCGTTGAACAATCGGTACCTGGGCATGGTGCGCCAGTGGCAAGAGATCGAATACTCGGGCCGCTACAGCCACAGCTACATGGATTCGCTGCCCAACTTCGTGAAGCTGGCCGAGGCCTATGGCCACGTCGGCATGCTGATCGAGCGTCCGCAGGATGTGGAGCCCGCACTGCGCGAAGCCCGCAAGCTCAAGGACCGCACGGTGTTCATGGACTTCCGTACCGACCCCACCGAGAACGTGTTCCCGATGGTTCAGGCCGGCAAGGGCATCACCGAAATGCTGCTGGGATCGGAAGATCTCTGAAGCCGTTCGACGAGAACTGAGCACGCACAAATTCGCATATTCCGAGGTCCGGGGTCACCCGGCTTTGGATGTCCATCGCCATTCAGGCAGAATGGCTCCCTTTTGACGAATCTATTGCCTGCCGAGCCTGGTGTTTACCGACATCGGGGGAGGGCAGCGAAAAGAGGAATCGCGCATCATGAAACACATCATTGCTGTCTTGCTGGAAAACGAACCGGGCGCGTTGGCGCGCGTGGTGGGACTGTTTTCGGCGCGTGGCTACGACATTGAATCGCTGACCGTGGCACCCACAGAGGATGCCTCGCTGTCGCGCATGACCATTCAGACCCACGGTTCGGAAGACGTGATCGAGCAGATCACCAAGCACCTGAACCGCCTGATCGAAGTCGTGAAAGTGGTCGACCTCACCGAAGGTGCCTACACCGAGCGCGAGCTCATGATGGTGAAGGTGCGTGCAGTGGGCAAGGAACGTGAAGAGATGAAGCGCATGGCCGACATCTTCCGTGGCCGCATCATCGACGTGACCGACAAGAGCTACACGATCGAGCTGACCGGTGATCAAAGCAAGAACGATGCGTTCCTGCAAGGTATTGATCGCACCGCGATTCTCGAGACCGTACGCACTGGCGCCAGCGGCATTGGCCGAGGCGAACGCATCCTGCGCGTGTAAGTCAGACAAGAACAAGAACATACAAGCGGGCGTGGGCCCTGGCCTGCGCTCAGCGTATTTCCGATATTTAGTTTTCAACCCCCAAAAGACCCAAACCTGGAGCCGACATGAAAGTTTTCTACGACAAAGATTGTGATCTGAGCCTTATCAAGGGCAAGACCGTTGCCATCATCGGCTACGGCAGCCAAGGCCATGCACACGCCCAAAACCTGAACGACAGCGGCGTCAAAGTCGTGGTCGGTCTGCGCAAGGGTGGCGCTTCCTGGGACAAGGTTGGCAAGGCCGGCCTGAACGTTCTGGAAGTCAACGACGCAGTCAAGGCTGCCGACGTTGTCATGATCCTGTTGCCCGACGAGCAAATCGCCGAGGTCTACAACAACAACGTAGCTCCGAACATCAAGCAAGGCGCTTCGCTGGCTTTCGCTCACGGCTTCAACGTGCACTACAACCAGGTCATCCCACGTGCTGATCTGGACGTGTGGATGGTGGCTCCAAAGGCTCCTGGTCACACCGTGCGCAACACATACACCCAAGGTGGCGGCGTGCCTCACCTGGTGGCTGTGCATCAGGACAAGTCCGGCAAGGCCCGTGACCTGGCTCTGTCGTACGCAATGGCCAATGGTGGCGGCAAGGCCGGCATCATCGAGACCAACTTCAAGGAAGAGACCGAGACCGACCTGTTCGGCGAGCAAGCCGTTCTGTGCGGTGGCGCTGTCGAGCTGATCAAGATGGGTTACGAGACCCTGGTCGAAGCCGGCTACGCTCCAGAAATGGCGTACTTCGAATGCCTGCACGAACTCAAGTTGATCGTCGACCTGATCTATGAAGGCGGCATCGCCAACATGAACTACTCGATCTCGAACAACGCCGAGTACGGCGAGTACGTGACCGGTCCAGAAGTGATCAACGAGCAGTCGCGCGCCGCCATGCGCAACGCTCTGAAGCGCATCCAGGACGGCGAATACGCCAAGATGTTCATCTCGGAAGGCCGTACCAACTATCCTTCGATGACTGCACGTCGCCGCAACACGGCCGACCACAGCATCGAAATCGTCGGCGGCAAGCTGCGCGCCATGATGCCTTGGATTGCCAAGAACAAGCTGGTCGACCAGACCCGCAACTAATCATTAGCGAATTCGCTGAATGACATCAAAACGCCCCTTCATTGGGGCGTTTTGTTTTGTGCTTCGCGCATTGACGGGCCCTTGCGTTTGGGTATTTCAACGCGATCACGGTAGCCAGCGGCAACTGCGTTGGCGATGCCCGCATGCCGAAACGATACGTTCCGGCCAATCGGTTGTGCTACATTGTTCATCCATGATTACGTTGGCCTTCGCCCTAACGCTAACGCCCAACGGGCGGTGGTGCTAGCGCGCAAGCGATTCGTCCACACAAGGCCCGTATGCAACAGCAACGGGCCTTTTGTTTTGCCCCGACGTAGCAAAAATTTCTAGTCCCCCTGGAGACCCACGATGAGTGACAAGCTGATTATTTTTGACACCACCTTGCGTGACGGCGAGCAATCGCCAGGCGCGTCCATGACCAAGGACGAAAAGCTGCGCATCGCGCGCTTGCTCGAACGCCTCAAGGTGGATGTGATCGAAGCCGGTTTTGCGGCCAGCTCGAATGGTGATTTCGAGGCCATCCGCTCGATCGCCAGCGTGATCAAGGACTCGACCATTTGCTCGCTCTCGCGCGCCAATGACCGCGACATCGCACGTTCGGCCGAGGCACTCCAGCCCGCCAACAGCGCACGCATTCACATCTTCCTGGCGACCAGCGCGTTGCACATGGAAAAGAAGCTGCGCATGACGCCCGACCAGGTGTTCGAGCAGGCCAAGCAGTCCGTGCGTTTTGCGCGCAATCTGCTGGGCGATATCGAGTTCAGCCCGGAAGACGGCTACCGCAGCGATCCAGACTTCCTGTGCCGCGTGCTCGAAGCCGTGATCGCCGAAGGTGCGACCACCATCAACGTGCCCGACACCGTCGGCTACGCCGTGCCTGAGCTGTACGGCGAGTTCATCAAGAACCTGCGCGAACGCATTCCGAACAGCGACAAGGCGATCTGGTCCGTGCATTGCCACAACGACCTGGGCATGGCCGTGGCCAACTCGCTGGCCGGTGTGAAGATCGGCGGCGCACGCCAGGTCGAGTGCACGATCAATGGTCTGGGCGAGCGCGCCGGCAATTGCTCGCTCGAAGAAGTGGTGATGGCGATCAAGACGCGCAAGGACTATTTCGGTCTGGACGTGAACATCGATCCGCTGCACATCCTGGCGGCCAGCCGCATGG
>CALMCS010000195.1 GCA_937862875.1 uncultured Comamonadaceae bacterium | reverse complement strand
CGGTGAAGAAATGCGTGCCGGTCTGGACGTTGAAGAAACGATAGACCGGTGCGCGCACTACTTCGGGCGTTGGCGTGGGAGTCGGTGTAGGTGTGGGGGTAGGGTTCGGCGTAGGTGTCGCTGTATCCGGATACAGCCACTTCTGCATACTGGCAAAAACGCTGTTCAGGCTTCCGTAGACACCATGCGCTTTGGTGGAGCAGGTCAGGCCCACGGGTCCGCCGGACAGCGTGCCAGTGACCCGTCCATTCACCAGCATGGGCGAGCCGCTGCTGCCGGGCTCTGTGAGTCCCTTGCTCCAGTTGACCATGTAGTAGTCGCCACTGTTCGAGGTACTGGAGCAGCTGAAACCCCCGTCGACTCTCGTGCAGTTCATGCGACTGGATTGGCTGCCGAAGCTGATCTTCTGCAGGTCACCCTGTGGGTGATGAATTCCCAACACGCTGGCGTTGTTGGGCACGATTGCGTTGGTCCATCCAAGGAACATGGCACCTGCTGGCGCATCGTCGTTCAGTTGCAGTAACGTCGAATCGGCGGGGTAGTTGGTGTAGAGCAGTCGGGCACCGTTTCGCAGCACGCTGGAGTCTGCCGACAGGCGGTTGCTGCCGCAGCGATCCGACATGCCGAACCACTGAGTCTCCAGCGTCGAGGCGTAGGTCTGTGAGCTGATGCAATGGTTGGCGGTCAGGAAATACGGTGTGAGCGTCTGGTCCTTGTCGTTCAGCAGGGTGCCGGTACACAGCCCCAGATATCGGTCTTCCCGCACCCAGGTCATCTGTGCCACGCCGCGGCGCTGCACGTCGTATTGGTCGTAGCACTTGGAGTCTTCCTGGCACGGCAGGGAGCTGCTGTATGGGAGTCCCTTGCTCTCGTCCGCATGGGGCAAGACTCCCAAGGGCAATGACAGGTTCTCGTAGATGTGCATGACCCGCGGAATCGAGGCCTTGAACGCCTCGGGAGATGTTCCAGGAGGCAGTTCGATTTCGAGAGTGACCTGCTCGCCAGAGCTGCTCGGCGTCCACCAGGTGCGGCCCGACACGCTGGTGTCGCCTGCGTCGATGTTGGCCTGCAGGATTTGCAAGATGCGCTGGCCCGAGATTTCGAATACGGCCTCGCGCTGCTCATCGGTGTACACCCGAAACAGCGTGCTGCCCGGCATCTGGTCCACGGCCAGCGCGAGCCGCAAGCCCAAAGCACCACCCGAACGCACGCTGATTGCCGCGACGGAGCCACCATACGGCGTAGGCGCCCAGTTCAAGGACTGGGCCAGGGCGGTGACTGATTCGGTCCGTGCCATGTCACGCGCCATGCCTGCAATGGCAATGTTGTCGATGGGCGCGGACTTGACCCCCACCCATTCACCCAAATCGATCTGCACCGGCACGACGCGGATGCCCGCCTCCATGCTTTTGGTGCGCACGAATTCCTTGGGCGCATGGATCGACTGCATGGCGGAGTCCACCTGGACGGCCGACTCCGATAACAGCGAGGTGGAAGCCGCGGTGGCGGCGAACGAGAGCAGGCCTAGCGCCAACCCCAAGACACGATGACTGGCGCGCATGACGGCCTCCCTGTGAAAAACAATCTTGTTACTTATTCATCAATTTTATGGGGCGACCTAGGAAATTTCCTAGGCGTTAACCCCTGATGGGGGGAGGCTCCGCTGGGGCCGAGGCCAGCGGATATTGGCCTGGCAGGATTTGCAACATTGCGCCTGCGCCGTACGCGCGTGAGCTACCCGAGGGTGTGTTTGGCGAACGCTGAATTCAGTTTGGATTTCTATCGAGCGCTACAGTCAAACGAGCGCTTCAATCAATGCACCGAACGAACAGTTGGTGACCAAACTGATAGCAGCTATTAATGAAAATGAAAATATTCATTGATACATTGGCCAGCCGAATGTTAGATAGTTGTTTGATCGATTGATTGTTTGTTTGTTCGTGAGCTCAAAGTCTAGCTCCACTCCGAAAGGCCACGCATGACTGGATCCGCCCTGATTCTTGACACCCAACACCTGTCGCGCCCGTTCATGGGTGTCGATCCGTTTCTGTTCTGCGCCTATCACGTCGATCACTATCCGCGCGGCAACGGGCATTTGGGAATTGATCCGCAAAATCTTGCCGATCGCCCGTTGGGCAATGACTTCAGCGGCAAGCATGGCTACAGCATGTATTACGGGGATTCGGTTCCGGGGTTTCCGGTGCATCCGCATCGCGGCTTTGAAACGGTGACGATTGTGCGCAGCGGCTTTGTGGATCACGCCGATTCGATGGGTGCGCGGGGCCGCTATGGCATGGGCGATGTGCAGTGGCTCACCACCGGCGCGGGCGTTCAGCACGCCGAGATGTTTTCGCTGGTGAACGAGCAGCAGGACAATCCGCTTGAGCTGTTTCAGATCTGGCTGAACCTGCCCGCGCGCAGCAAGTTCGTGCAGCCCGCCTTCAAGATGCTCTGGGCCGAAGAAATTCCGCTCTATCACCACAACGGCGCAGAAGTGATGATCGTCGCGGGCAGCTATGCGCCCGCCAACGGCGAGCCCACACTCACACCCAAGACCCCGCCACCCGACAGCTGGGGCGCACAGCCTGAAGCGGAGCTGGCCATCTGGATGTTGCGCATGGAGCCGGGCGCCAGCATCGTGCTGCCCGCCGCGCGTTTGCCCGGCAATCTGCGCACCCTGTATGTCTATGACGGAGACGGCCTGCATATCGGGACCACGGCGGTGGGCGGCGATGTGGTGGCGCGCGTGGAAGCGGGCCAGTTGCTTCCCTTGAGCAATCACGGCAGCCAACGCGTCCAGATCTTGCTGATGCAAGGCATGCCGCTGAACGAGCCCGTTGCCGCCGGCGGCCCGTTCGTGATGAACACCGAGCAAGAGCTCCATCAGGCGCGTGTCGATTTCGGTCGCACGCATTTCGGTGGCTGGCCCTGGGACAGTCGCGCGCCGACCTTTGGAAGCAACCCGCAGCGCTTTGCGCAATACGCGGGCAGCGATGCGGTGGAGTTGCCGCCTGAAGGCAAG
>CALMCS010000194.1 GCA_937862875.1 uncultured Comamonadaceae bacterium | reverse complement strand
TCAGTCAACCAATCCCATCAGCGCGAGGCGCATACCCGGCACAGATCGGCCGCGCCGGCAATCCTGGATAGACAAAACACCCCAGGAAATCCTCGCCCGACTGCGGCCCGGCCATGCCGATCCCATGCGCGTGCTGGAGACACTGATCGAGCTGTTCAACACCCGGCACACGGCGCGCGAGAAAACCGTCTCGCACAAGACCCGCGCCGAGCGCGCCCGCTTCCTGCGGCGTTTCTTCCTCGACCTCAAGCTGAAAGCTGGCTTCCACACCATGCCGGATCCGCGCAACCTGGGGCAGAAGCATCTGCACGCGATGGTGCAGGTGTGGCAGCGCGAGCATCTGGCACCCGCGACGATTCAGACCTACCTGTCTTTCCTGCGCGGATTGGCATCCTGGATGAACAAGCCCGGCCTCGTGCTACTTCCGGTGCGCTATGGCTTGTGCCTGGAGGAATACCAGCGCCATGAGTACGCCCAGCACGACAAAAGCTGGAGCGCGCACGGCATCGATGTGGAAGCCATCCTCGCCCAGGTCACGCAGTACGACGCACGGATCGCGGCCTCGATGCGGCTGATGCACACGCTGGCGCTGCGGCGCAAGGAATCGGTGATGTTCCGCCCCTTCGAGCACGTCGCGCCCTTCGAGGACACGGGCCTGCCTGCCGAGCGCCGCAAGGCGGATGAGTACGTGTGGATCAAGGGCAAGGGTGGGCGCGTGCGCTGGGTCGCGCTGGAAACGGAACAACAGCGGGCCTCGGTGGCGCTGGCGCGCTCGCTGGTTACCAGCCGCGACGCCCACCTGGGCCACCCAGCGCTCGACCTGAAGCGCAATCTGCGCCGACTCGACTACGCCCTGGAGAAGTTCGGAATCACGAAACGTCTGGTGGGCACCACGGGGCATGGACTGCGCCATGGCAATGTGAACGATCTGTACGAGAGCATTGCGGGCGTGCCGTCGCCCGTGCGTGGGGGCGGGACCGTGGCCGCAGATGTGGACCATGCGGCACGGCTGGCCGTGTCAGAGCGAGCCGGCCATTCGAGGGCCAGGGCTTCCGGTGCCTATATAGGAGCGGTACTGCCGAAGCAACCCACGGGCAGCCGAGGCCCCACCGCCCTCTTTTGAAGAACCGGTGTCAGGCGACGCGCAGATCGGCCTCGGTCTTGCCGCTGGCCAGCGCCTCGGCGAACCATCGGGGCTTGGGGCCGAAGCCTGACCAAGTGTGGCCCGCATCGTCCTTGAACTTGATGCGACCCGCTTCGGGCCTGGGCTTCTTGGCGTTACCGGATGCCTTGCGCGAGGCACCGCCCAATCCCAAGTCGGCGGCCGTGATGCCGTAATAGGCGATAGCCTCTTTCATGCGGGCAACCACCCCTGCCTTCTCTGCAACGCGGGTCTCCTCCCGCTCCCTTTGCAGCTTGGCAATTTCTGCGTCGATTTCTAGAGCCGTCCGTTTGCGGGCCATAGCAGTCTCTGGATATTGAGTGCGCGGAATTGCGAGGTCATGCGGTGCAAGGCATGGTGACCCAACCGCACCGCGAGTCTATAGCAGTATGCATCCGGCTCGGTTTGGGAGTCTATCCAGCCAGTCAATCACAGTGACGGCGATACGTCGAAGTCCTCGTCGGGATAGATCGCCGCGCCGCGCGGGCGTATTCCGCCCGCTTCCACTTCGTCCTCGGACAGGCCGAAGCGCGACAACGCTGCGCAGCGCGCCAGTGCTTCGGTGGACTCGCCCACCTTTCCGATATGGACGGCCTCTCCGTCGCGCACAACGCGCACATTCCATTGCTGCATGCTCATTCGGCTTCTGCCTCCGTGAGAGTCCTGGATTCGGACTGGTTAGATTCACTGCCCGCATGGAAGAACCCGAAGCGCGCCCAGGTGCGAGGATCAACTTCGATGGGGCCTGCGCGCTTGGAGTCGAGATTGACCACCACCCCATGCTGCGCGAGCCGCCCCCTGGAAAACAGTTCGTAGAGCAGTTGCGCCGCGAAGCGCACCGCCACGTCGTTGACGAACAGCCCCTGGGATGCCAGCGACATGCGAACCGAGCAGGACGGCTGGTTGTCCTCGGGTGCCGTGTCGTCGAGCAGTTCTGGAAACAGTTCGGTCACGCACGGCAGCCGCGGCCCCGTTGCCCGCGGGTCCAATGCCCTCCCGCCTTCGGGCTGGCCGAGCACCACCTGCGCCATGGCTTCCGTGTTGCCCAGGTCGAGCCAGTAGCGGTAGCAGCTGGTGTCCCGCCAAGCGATGCGGTGCAGCACACCTCGCGCCGAGCGGCTGTCCACGCAACTGATCAGCAAGTCCGTACCCGCCCAGTAGCGCTGGCCGTTCACATGCTCCTCATAGCGCATCGGGTGGGCGTCCCAGTCCAGGCCGTAGAACTGGTTCAGGCGGTGGATGGTGACCAACGCCTTGTGCCTACCGATGTCGGCGGCACTGTAGAGCTGCCGCCCGACATTCGCTTCGCTGACGCGGTCGGCGTCGAAGGCAGTGACGTGCAGGCCGTAGGGATGGCCCAGGGCGCGCATCGCAATGTCCAGGCGTGCGAGGCACGCCGCCATCTGCGCGCCGTTGCCGCCCACGCCGACCAGATGCACCGCAACGCGGCGTTCCAGCAACCTCGGATGAATCAGGTGTTCCACCAGCGCCTCCAGTTCCATGTCCTGCCGTCAGTTTCTCGCGGGGAGGATGGCTTTCAAGCGCTGTGCCAGCGTCGCACCAAGCGCAGCACCCAGCCATCGCGGCCTGCACCGGGCTCCCCTGCGTCCGGCATGGATGCCAGCGCCAGCGGCCCCTGCCACGGATGGTGCGGCAGCGATTTGTAGAGGCCGTTGATCACCAGCCGGAAGCACGCCACCGGCGCGGGCTGGTCCAGCAGCCCGAACACCCCGGCCACCTTGATGCCCTGGTCGTCCCGGTCATCGTCGGCCGACCAGAAGGCCGGGCCGTGGCCATGCGTGTGCAAGTCCACCGCTACCGTCTCGTCGCTGGCCATCGGCGGCCTGCGATAGTCGATGC
>CALMCS010000193.1 GCA_937862875.1 uncultured Comamonadaceae bacterium | reverse complement strand
CGGTCGCAATTTCATATGAATTACTATTTTCTGACGCCGGGCCCATCCTCGTATTCCTATGGCGATGTTTCATTCACACCTCCCATCGAAAACTACTCGAAATTTGGCTCAGGCTTGCAAACGTTGTCGGCCGATTCATGTAGCCTTGACATAAAAAAGTCGAGCAGAATCCTTCAGTCGGATTGGTTTTCTGTCAATCTAGGCTGGGTTGGTAGCGAGGTTTTTCGGGATGTTTTCGATGAGGGCGATGTCAACGCCGTGAAGATAGATTCAATTGCTTCGAGGACGATAAATCTCGAAGTGAAGAAGAATTACTATTTCTATGAGGTTGCAAGGCAGGTCGATTGCTTTGACTTGCAAAAATCAAAATATAGCCGCAGTCGCGGGTTGGTTCGAGTGTGTAGTAAGTGCGTGTTGGATCTTGATAAGGTGGCTGGCCGGAATTACTTCTTTGTGGATGGCATTTGTAATTTCAATTTGGTCGTCAGCGAACACTTCGTCAATAGAATTTCTGCAAAATTGAAGGGCGTGGATCTGGTCAATGTTGACGATGCACAGTGGCGTGTTTGACTCTTTTTATGCGAGCGATTTCGCGGTCCATCTGAAAATTCCACGCGCAGATTTCAAAAGAACTGACTAGGCACCATCCCGAACTGCTTCTTGAACATCGTCGTGAACGCACTCGGGCTTTCGTAGCCCAGCGCCAGCGCTATATCAATCACCTTCTCCCCACTCGCCAGCAACTCCAGCGTACGCAACAGCCGAGCCTGCTGCCGCCAGCGCCCAAACGTCATCCCCGTTTGAGCAGAAAACAATCGCTGGATGGTTTTGACGTTGATGCCCAGATGCACCGCCCAGTCGGTGAGGGTGGAGGGGTCGTCCAGCTGTTTGAGCAGGCTCTCGCAGATCAGCAGCACGCGGGGGTCTGCGGGCATGGGGAGGTTCAGGGGGAGAACGGGCAGGGCGCGTAGTTCGTCGAGCAGCAGGCGCATCAGCCGGTCGTCGCGGGAGTCGGGGGCGTAGGGGTGCTCCACGTTGGCGGCGGCGCGGATGAGTTCGGTGAGCAGCGGCGAGATGTCTACCGCGCTGCAGTCGGTGAGCAGCCCAGGTGCCGCGTCGGTGCGGATGAAGAGGCTGCGCATGTGGACTTCGCCGATGCAGCGGATGGCGTGCGTTGTGCCCGCAGGCATCCAGATCGCGCGGCTGGAGGGGACCACCCAGTGGCCCACATCGGTGTGCACGCCCATGACGCCATGCACCGCGTAGACGAGCTGGTGCTTGGTGTGGCTGTGCGGTTGCACTTCCCAGCCGGCGACGTAGTCCGTGGCACTGCAGATCACCGGAGCGGGGCTGGTCTCGGCCAAGGTCGGCGCCTTTCGGGGAGGCGGCGCGGCAGTCTTGATTTTGACGACAGTGGTGCGCGGCATGTCCATTTTGCGAGGGTTCGTGGCCAAAAGTCGCAAGACAGACTTGCGGAGGATTTCTAGAATTCTGCCATCTCGATCGAATTCGATCTGCGTTCCCGAAAGTTCTTGTCTATGTCCAGCCCCTCCGCAGCGCTGCGCTCGGCCAGCGCCAAACCCCCGAAAGCCGCGTACGGCGTGCTCGGCGCGATCAGCGTCTCCCACATGGTCAACGACATGATGCAGTCGCTGATCCTCGCGATGTATCCCATCTTGAAGGGCGATTTCCATCTGTCGTTTGGGCAGATCGGCCTGATCACGCTGACCTATCAATTGACGGCGTCCATCCTGCAACCAGTCATTGGCGCGTTCACCGACAAGCGGCCGCAGCCTTATTCGCTGCCATTCGGCATGCTGTCGACGCTGTGCGGCTTGATGCTGCTCGCGTTTGCGCCCAACTACGGCACGGTGCTGCTGGCGGCGGCGTTTGTGGGCATGGGCTCGGCCGTGTTTCATCCCGAGTCCTCGCGCATTGCGCGCCTGGCCTCCGGTGGGCAGCACGGATTGGCGCAGTCGGTATTTCAGGTGGGTGGCAATACCGGCACCGCGCTGGGGCCGTTGCTGGCCGCAGCCGTGATCGTGCCGTTTGGCCAGGCCAGTGTGGCGTGGTTTGGATTGGCGGCGCTGGTGGCCATCGTGTTGCTGATCCAGGTGAGCCGCTGGTACGCCGCACACCATCTCGGCCCGCGCAAGGGGCGGGTGCCTGTTGCCGCGGTTTCGCCTCATTCGCGCAACACGGTGCTCTATGCGATCGGCGTGTTGCTGGTGCTGATCTTTTCAAAGTACTTCTATGTCGCCGGTCTCAGCAGTTTCTACACGTTCTTCCTGATCCACAAATTCGGGCTCTCGGTGCAGAGCGCGCAGATTCATTTGTTCATTTTCTTGTTTGCGTCGGCCATCGGCACGCTGGTGGGCGGCCCAATCGGCGACCGCATTGGCCGCAAGCCCGTCATCTGGGCCTCGATTCTGGGAGTGGCGCCGTTTGCGCTGCTGTTGCCGCACGCCGACCTGTTCTGGACGACGACGCTCACCGTCATCATCGGCCTGGTTCTGTCCTCCGCGTTTTCGGCGATTCTGGTCTACGCGCAGGAACTCATGCCCGGCAAGGTCGGCATGGTGTCGGGCCTGTTCTTCGGCTTTGCCTTCGGCATGGGTGGACTGGGCGCGGCGGTACTGGGCGTGTTGGCCGATCGCACCAGCATCGAGTTTGTCTACAACCTGATTGCCTATCTGCCGCTGCTGGGCGTGGTGGCCGCGTTGTTGCCTAAAACCAAGCGTGATTGATTGAGGCACATTGAAAGCCACTAGAGCCGTAAAGCGGTAAAGCGGTAAAGCGGAATTCTTCATTTGGCACACCGAACCCGGCGCACATGGCACTGCGTCGCGGCAGAGGGTCATGACAGGCGAGCTTCGGTTTCTCGATTGCTACAACGTCGTCGTGCTGACGGCAAGTCTGCTCAGCACAAGCTGTAAAAAAATGCAATACAGGTCTATCTGGATGATTGACTTGGGCTATTCATGATTTACTTTAAGAGATTTCGCCTAAATTAATCGCATTCAATATGCGAACGTCATGGTCTGCGAGTGTTGTGCATCGCCCCTGGAGCTTTTTGGCCTCAGAGGCGAGTCACTTCTGCAGCCAAAGCACCGCTT
>CALMCS010000192.1 GCA_937862875.1 uncultured Comamonadaceae bacterium | reverse complement strand
CGAGTGTGGGTTGCGGGTTGCTGGAGCGGTTTGTCATGGGCATGGGGGGTTCCGAGCGGCGCTTTCAACGAGGGCGCCGCCCCTGAATGGATGTGGAGGAAACATTAATGTATTCAATCGGGCCCGCGAGCGGTAGACGGCCGGGACTTGAAGGACTCGTAACTCAGACTTACGAATCGATCAATCCATTCTTTAAAAATAGATTAATCTCGCGGCTATGCCCAATCTCCGAGCCATTGAAACCTTCGTCAAAGCGCTGGAAGGCGGCAGCATCGCCTCGGCGGCCCGCTCCCTCGGCATTTCGCCCGCGGCGGCCAGCCAGAACATCGCCCGCCTGGAGCGCGAACTGGGCACGCGCCTGATCACCCGCACCACCCGGTCGATGGCATTGACCGAAGCGGGGGAGAAATATCTGGCCCGCGTGGCCCCGGTGCTGGAAGAGTTGGAGAAGGCGCAATCCGACCTCTCGCAAATACACGGCGAGCTGCAAGGCCGGCTGCGCATCGCCTGCATGACCGCCTTCGGTCGCCACGTGCTCGCGCCCTTGCTGCCGGCGTTCTCCGAGCGCCATCCCAAGCTGGAACTGGAGCTGCTGTTCACCGACCGCAACGTCGACGTGCTCAAGGAAGACGTAGACGTGAGCATCCGTTATCGCGACGCGCTCGAGCCCGGCATGTCGGTGCGCCCACTGGTCGGAGTGCCGCGCATACTCTGCGCGTCGCCCGCCTATCTGCAAAAACACGGCACGCCGCAAACCGCAGAAGACCTGTTGCAACACCGCTGCCTCATGTACCGCCGAGAAAGCGACGGGCGCTTCATGCGCTGGCCTTTCACGCGCGACGGCAAACCGGTGGAGCCGCTGCTGAAAATCGGCGCGGTGGGCACCGACATAGACACCCTGGTCGAATACGCCCGCGCAGGCGGCGGCATCGTGTGGGCGGGGAGTTTCATCGCGCACCACTACATGGGCGGTGATAAGTCGTTGATGCCCATCGCGGAGCGCTATGTGCGTGACGGGCTGCTGGTGCCCATCACGCTCAAGCCGGCCCGCAAGGGCCAACTCCAGTTTGAGAACAAGACCCTGGACTTCTTTGCCTGCTTCAGAGACCGCCAGTACGTGCCTGCCAAGGTGCGTGGATTGGTGGATTACCTGATCGAGGTGTTGCCCGATCAGGCTTCGTTGCGTTGGGTGGTGTGAGCGCGCGCAGGGCTCACGCGATCCGCCAGCCCTTGGCCGTTTGGCGTTGACCCAGGAAGTGGGCATAGCGGCCCTGCAAAGCGCTCAGTTCCTCGTGCGTGCCTTGCTCGGCGACCTGGCCCTGATCGAGCACGATGATCTGGTCGGCCATGGCCACCGTGGAGAGCTGGTGGGCGATGACGATCAGCGTGCGTTGGCCACGAAGGCGCGCCAGGGTGTCGGCGATGGCGGCCTGGTTCTCGGTGTCCAACGCGGCCGTGGCCTCGTCCACCAGCAGAATGGGCGCGTCCTTGATCAGTGCGCGGGCAATCGAAATCCGCTGGCGTTCGCCGCCCGAGAGGCGTGCACCTCCTTCACCCACCTGCGTGTCCAGTCCCTCGGGCAGGCGGTCGATGATTTCTGTCACACCCGCCTGTTCGATGGCCCGCAGCACCTCGGCATCGGTGGCATCGGGTTTGCCGATGCGGATGTTGTCGGCAATGCTGCCCTGGAACAGGTAGGTGCTCTGGAAGATTTGGCTGATCTGCCCGGACAACTGCGCGCTGCTCATTTCACGCACATCCACGCCACCGATGCGAACGCTGCCACCGGTCACGTCGAAGAAGCGTGCAATCAAGCGCACCAGCGTGGTCTTGCCGGAACCCGAGGCCCCGACCAGCGCCACCATGCTGCCGGGCTCGACACGCAGGCTCGCGCCGCGCAGCACGTCTGGCTCACCGGGGGCGTAGGCAAAGTGCACGTCCTGCAGCTCGACGGATGAATCGCTTGCAGCCAAAGGGCGCACGGGTTCGGGCAGCGGCTTTTCATCCAGCACCGCGGTCACGGTATCCAGCTGGCCGCGTGCGCTGCGCAGTGCTTCGCCGTAGCCAGCGATGTCGAGCAAGGGATCGACGAAGCGGTTCACCAGCAGCAGCGAAACGATCACCGCGATGATGGACTCCACTTCAAGGCCCGTGCCCAGATGGCTGTTCAGCCACAGCGCGGCGGTTACCAGCAGCGCGGTGAACACCGCCTGTACGGCCCACGAGTTCAGGATGACGGAGGCGGTCGTGGCATAGATCAGGCGTCCGCCCGATTGGTATTGCTGCTCGATGGCTTGCTCCAGAAACCCCATGCTGCCATTGCCGCCGCTGAACGCACGCAGCACCGATTGGGCCTGGGCGAATTCGACGATGCGCTGGCTCGTGCGTCCGGCGTTCTCATGGAAGGTTGCGTCGGCGCGGCTGCCCATGCGGGCGCTGATCATGAACACCGCCACCAGAATCGGTAAAGCCACTAGCGTGATCACGCCCAGGGGCCAGTGCAGCACCAACAACGCGGCCACGAACACCAGCGGAGTCACCACGCCGCTCAAGATGGGCGTGAACAAGTGGGCCGGCAGTTCCGACAGCTCGAACATGCCGTGCGTCAGCACATGGTTGAGTCGGGCGGTGTTCTGCGGGGTGAACCAACCCACCGGCAGGCGGGCAATGTGATCGCCGAGGCGATGGCGGCTGCTTTGCAGCACGGTGATGCGCACCTGCACGCTGGCCTTCTCGACCTTGCCGCGCCAGACAGAGCAGACCAGCAGGCCAACGGCCAGCACGGCCAGCCACATCGCGGTAGCTTGCAGGTCACCCTCCAGCAGGTGGGTGACCACCGGCACCAGTGCGGTGATGGTCAATCCGTTGAGGATGCCCAGGGCCACCGCCATCCATGCATAGCGCCGGAACACGGGCGCATCCGAGCCCAATAATTTGAGAAAGGTCTTGAGCATCACAGCACCGCCATTTCGAGTTGATCGTGAACTTGATCTTGTTTGTGGGTGGGGTGATGACCGCTCAGTGCCCACAGGTGGGCATAGCGGCCGTGTTGTGCGAGCAATTGGTCGTGACGACCTTGCTCCACGATGGCGCCTCCCTCCACCACGAGAATGCGGTCGGCATGCATCACGGTGTCGAGTCGGTGGGCGATCACCAGCAGCGTGCGTCCTTTGGCGAAGCGCGAGAGCGCCTCCTGAACGGCCACTTCGTTCTCGGCATCGGCGGCGGCGGTCGCCTCGTCGAGCACCAACACCTGCGGGTCCAGAAGAATGGCGCGGGCAATGCTCACGCGCTGCTGCTCGCCACCAGACAGCTGCGCGTCCTCGCCAACCACCGAGTCATAGCCGCGCGGCAGACTGAGGATGCGGTCGTGCACATTGGCGGCGCGCGCGGCGTCTTCGATCTCCTGCTGCGTGGCCGATGGGCGACCCAGCGCGATGTTCTCGCGCACGCTGGCATGGATCAGTCGTACCTCCTGCAGCACAAAGCCGATGCGGCGGTATAGCTCGGCAGAGTCGAGATCGCGCAGATCCACTCCACCCAAGGTGACGCGTCCTTCGCTGGGATCGAAGAAGCGCAGCAGCACCCGAGCCAGCGTGGACTTGCCCGCACCCGAGGCTCCGACCACGGCAGTCACCGTGCCGGGCTTGAGCGTGAAGCTCACCGAATCCAGCACCTTGTGTTCGCCGTCGTAGCTGTAGCTCACGTTGTTGGCAACCACCTCGGCACTTTCGGGAATCCGTTGATGCTCCGGCAAGGGCTGTTCCAGCACGGGGGTCTCAAGCAGTGCCAGCACCCGCTCGGCCGAACCCTTGGCGGGCTCCAGGCTATGGGCTACAAACACCAGCCACATCAGCGGTGCCGAGATGCCGGGACCGACCAGTGCGAAGGGCAGCACATCCACCGGCGCGCTCCATCCCATGCTCGCAAACAGCGCACCCGCCGCAC
>CALMCS010000191.1 GCA_937862875.1 uncultured Comamonadaceae bacterium | reverse complement strand
CCGCGAACGTTGGGAAGCCGAGCACACGCTGGTGGAGAAGGTCTTCGCCCTGCGTCGCAAACTCAATCCGGGCGCGGCGTTTGGCAGCCTGTCTCCGATGCCGCATGCGCAAAAGGCGGAGAGTTCTGCGGAGGGTGATGAAGCGGGCGCTGCCCCACCATCCACCGCCGAGACCAATGCCGCCGCCGCCACCATTTCTGCCGTGGCCGATGCGGTCACACCCGCCGACGCGGCACCCGAGCTGAGCGCCGAAGAGCGCCAAACGCTGATGCAGGAGCTGGCAACGGCGCAGGACGAACTCCAGCAACTGCAGGGCGAGCATCCGCTGGTCCTGCCCGCGGTGGACGAGCAAGCCGTGGCGACCGTGGTGTCCGAGTGGACCGGCATTCCCGTCGGCCGCATGGTCAAGAACGAAATCGCCGCCGTGCTGGCCTTGGCCGATACCCTGGGCAAGCGCGTGATTGGCCAGGACCACAGCCTGAACACCATTGCCCAGCGCATCCAGATCTCGCGCGCGCATGTGGAAGATTCGTCCAAGCCCATCGGCGTGTTCATGCTGGTGGGACCGAGCGGCGTCGGCAAGACCGAAACCGCTTTGGCGCTGGCCGAGTCGCTGTATGGCGGTGAGCAAAACCTCATCACCATCAATATGAGCGAGTTCCAGGAGGCGCACACCGTCTCGACGCTCAAGGGCGCGCCGCCGGGCTATGTGGGCTATGGCGAAGGGGGTGTGCTCACCGAGGCCGTGCGCCGCAAGCCCTACAGCGTGGTGCTGCTCGATGAGATCGAGAAGGCGCACTCCGATGTGCACGAGATCTTCTTCCAGGTGTTCGACAAGGGCTTCATGGAAGACGGGGAAGGGCGCAACATCGATTTCAAGAACACGGTGATCATCCTCACGTCGAACGCCGGTTCCGATCTGCTGATGAGCATGTGCGGTGATCCGGATCTGCTGCCCGATGCGTCGGCGCTGGCCACCGCCATGCGCGAGCCCTTGCTCAAGGTGTTTCCGGCCGCGTTTCTGGGCCGCCTCACCGTGGTGCCGTATTACCCGCTGCCGCCGGACATGCTGGCGCGCATTGTTGAGCTGAAGTTGGGGCACATCAAACGCCGGGTTGCGGAAAATCACCAGGTCGAATTCAGCTGGGACAAGGCGGCCGTGGATGCCGTAATGTCGCGTGCCACCGATATCGAATCGGGTGGCCGCATGGTCGATGCGATTCTCTCCAACCACGTGCTCGCGGGCATCAGCAAGGAGATCTTGCATCGCACGATGAACGGACAGGCCATGCGCTCGGTGCGCGTGTCGGCCAATGACAAGGAACTGACGCTCGACGTGCAATAGCCCGTCGTCGACCCACGAGTCCACATTTTCAATGTCGATTCACTAGGAGTGAATGATGGCAACGATGATCGTTCCCGGCGCTACGGGAAACACCAATCTGGGCACCGCCCGCTTTGACAGCGGCTTTGCCCGGGCCTGCTCAACCGACATGCAGTCCTGTGTCACCACGGGCGCGCAGGAACGCAATGTTCTGACGCCCGAGACGGCCGCCGTGGCGCAGCCGCCAGCCGCGCGACCCACCAAGGAGTTGAGTGGAGCGGATTGGGTGGAGAAATTCCCGGGGAGCAAATCGGTGGACGATTTGGCACCGGTCTTCAAGGAAAGCGTGACCTCGTTTCTGGCGGCGGTGAAGGCTGCTGGCGGGCGCGTGAGCATTGCGGCGACCTACCGGCCACCGGAGCGGGCGTACATGATGCATTACGCGTGGGAGATATCCACCGGAAAGATTCGCGCAGATCGGGTTCCTGCGATGGCGGGTGTCAACATCGAATGGGACCACGGTACGACTCAGAAATCCAAGAATGCCGCCAGCGCCATGGTGAGCGGGTTTGGCATGCAGCACAGGGCCGCGTTGGCATCGCGTCACACCGAGCGCAAGGCCATCGATATGAACATCACGGGCATGAACGGCAAGTCGATGCTCAACAAGGAAGGTACGTCGGTGAAGATTGGCGGCGCCGGCGACCTGCACGCGGTCGGCGCGACCTACGGCGTCATCAAACTGGTCACCGATCCACCGCATTGGTCCGAAGACGGGGATTGACATGAAGCGTTCAGGACACACACGCACCGCGGCGGCGATGGTGGCCATGGCCGTTTTCGCCTGGGTGCCAGCGGCATCGGCGCAAGCCGTGTCGGGCATTGTCGATGTGGAAGCCGATGGCGCCGTGCGCCTGTACTTCCCCGAACCATTGCCCGAGCATCAGCCCGTGTATTTTCAAACCCCGTCGCGCAGTGGAAAGCCCCACTGCTGTGTGCGCGTCGAGCGTGATGCGCTGGAAGACATTGCCGAGCCGCCCGCCGAGGTCATGAACGCGGCGGATGTGCCGATTGCCGCATATCGCCTCAAAACACCGTTGAAGCTGAAGCTGGAACACGGCTTTTCCGGGCTGGCGATGTCGGCCAGGAAAGTGTCGGCCAACGGTGCCTTCGCGTTGAAGGGGGCTGGGTCGCAGGGCGTGAGCCGCACCCGCCTGTGCTTTGGCACCGAAGGCATGAATGTGATCGGCAAGTCGGCGAAAAAGGTGAGCTCCATCTATCAGTCGTTTGGCTACGGCGTGGACGAGGCTCCCAAGTGCAACAAGAAGGATCTGAAGGACATGAACGAGGCCAGCAAGCAACCTCAATGAGGTAGAAGGCGAGGGCCAAGAGATTGCCGCGCGCCTGCCATCCGCCTGCCTCAAGACGTCAGGACGTCAGGATGCGCGCTGACGCCTTGAATCCTTCTCGGGATTGAGCCTCAAATCATTGGCCGGTGTGGCCTCTTTTCGGGTGCCGATCCAGCTCGTCCAACCAAGGCGCGCGCCGCCGCCGAGCGATGCCCTGGGCACCTCGTCGGCACGCAGCGTCAGCTCCACATCCCAGTCCATCTCGATGCCCACATAGTTGCGCACCCAGTCGCGCAGCCGGCGGTTGTTGAGGTGGGGCGGCAGAAAGCTCTCGTACTTTTCCAGGCCCATGGGACCAAGGTGGATCCGGAACTTGGCCTGCACGTCCTGTACGCGGCTGCCCGCGATCGCGTCCACGCCCAGCCGGTTGTTCATGCTGCTGGCACCCAGCCGGGTCTGGTCGGCCTCGTCGATGCGAATCCAGCTTTTGACAAACTCGGTGATGCGCGCCCGCGTGGCGAAATAATGCCCCACCAGCTTTTCCAGACCTTCCGGATTGCGCGTCAGGCGCACCAGGTGGCCGGCGGCGTACAGCTTGGCGCTGTCCTCCACCGAGTCACGGTCCCAGCTCCCGTCAAAGCCGATGCCGACCAGTGCGCCAGCGTAGAAACTGAACTTGTCGCGGCCCGGCCGGTCCAGCTGCACGATGGATTGCGCATCGGCCCAGGCGCGATAGAACAGGCTGATGAAACGGTGGTGAAACAGATCGACAAAGTCCGCCGGTGCGTGATCGCCCTG
Organism: uncultured Comamonadaceae bacterium; assembly: GCA_937862875.1. Lineage (GTDB taxonomy): Bacteria > Pseudomonadota > Gammaproteobacteria > Burkholderiales > Burkholderiaceae_C > Diaphorobacter_A. The sequence goes on along the minus strand of CALMCS010000191.1, from coordinate 68 downwards.
ATTGTGCAGCCGCTCGCGCACATATTCGGTCAGGTGAATCGGCAGCGCGCCGTTGGGCCCGAAGACGC
>CALMCS010000190.1 GCA_937862875.1 uncultured Comamonadaceae bacterium | reverse complement strand
CTGACGGCTGAGACTGTCATGGGCTGCCCCGCTTGGTTGGCGGTGCGCGCCACGAGTTGGAGCTCCAAGGTGCGCCCGCACTTCACCAATACCAAGCGGACGATGTTTGCCAAATTGGCTTGAAGCAGATTCCCTGCCTTCTGCGTGCCGTCAAGCGCCGCAGAAGGAGGGAATGCAGCAGGTCTCAGATGGGACTCACATCCACCCGGAATCCCGATTCCACCGCAGCCGAGCTGAACTTCACCGGCAGAAACTTCTCGATCACCCCGAAGTTCGTGTGCGCGTGCAGCGACAGATACGTGCAGGTATAGCTGGCCGCCTTGCCCGTGCGGTTCACGGCAAGCGCCAGTGGTAGCGCCCATTGGTCGGCAAGGTGCTCGCCCAGGGCGGCGTTGCCGATCAAGTATTTGCGCACGTCCGCCGCCACCGAATCTGCCACCTGTTCCGACGTCACGCCCTTGGCACCGATGCGCGTGAACACCTCGCAGACCTGTTCGTGCGCGAGGATGGCCATCAGCGCGTTGCCGGGGCCTTCGTTCTGGCGTGCGTCGCCGACGCGCAGTTGATCGTCCTGCCAGTTCAGGCGCTTTTGCAGCGCGCGCAGTTCACGCTGCGCAATCGAGCGCGGGATGGCGGCGATCAGGCATTCGGCGTATTGCTCGCGCACGGCTCCGCGCTCCATCAGGTCGTAGGGTGCGAGACTCTCGCCTGCGCCGTCGATCTCTGCATGGATCTCGCCACCTCCCGCGGGATAGAAACCGTGGCGCTTCAGGCTGAGCTGCACGGGCGCACCGAGCCTGCGCACCAGGGGTGCATAGCTCAGGTCCAGAAAATGGAAGGGCGGTGCCATGTGGTTGTGCGTTCCGCCCTTGAGCACGATGCGGCTCTTGCCGCTGCTTTGCAGCAGTGCCGGCCAGATGGTTTGCAGCACCAGCGTGCAGCTGCCCGCAGAGCCGATGTTGAACTCGTGATCACCCGCCTTCACCTCGCCGGGCGTGAAGCTCAGTGCTTGCGAGTTGAGCGCCGCACCTTCGACCTGCGCGCCGCTGATCGTTGCTGCCGCCGTCACGCACATCAAGTGCTGGCGCATGAGGCCAGGCTTGGAGCGATTGGCGCGGATGTTCTTCAGCACGATGGGCTGACCGGTGCACATCGACAGCGCGAGCGATGTGCGAAGAATCTGGCCACCGCCTTCACCGGTGGAGCCGTCGATTTCGATTGTCATGGAGTGTTCTCACTTCTTTTATGTTGTTCTTGGTTGTGGCGTGGAAGTCTTGCTTCGCTATTGCTTGGTTATCGCCTAAACGTTCAAGCGACGCGTGACGAAAGCGACTGTGTCGCGCACTGAGCGCGAAGCGTGGCTTTCAAAACGCGACCAGATCTGGGCGCTGGGCTTTCTGCGTGTGCGCAGAACCATCATGGCCAGATTTTCCAGCCGCTCGGGTTCGTTGCGCACCAACTCGTGGGTTATGAATAGCTCAACCATTTTTGGATCCATTTCCTTCACGAATGAGGTGAACGGGTCGCTGAGAGAGGGAGTGCTGGCAAAGAGTTCCAGAACCCATTGGTCGTCTCGTGGATGCCGAACCAGCGGTGCCAACGCGCGCGCTGCAGACTCCTGTACAGCGTCGTGCCAAGGCCTTTTCTTGGTATCCAGCGTCCAGACGCGAAGACGCTCTGCATCCTGCGGTCGTTGCCAACGTGCGAGCACGTCGATGGCTACCTTTCGCACGCCGTCCCATTTGCTGGCAAGCGCTAATTCCACGCGTTCCAAAGTCTTGGCATCCGGTTTGGTACTTGGCACATTGCGAAGCCAGGTCACTTCGTCGTGCAGACGATTCGCACCAACACCCGCTCGCGAGACTGCCAATAGCGCTCGACGCTTGCGTCGGCACGGAAGGCACCGCACCGCAGTGCTATCGACATGGGCTTGCCGCACTTCGTACCACCACTTCTGTTGCTTGGCCGTCCAAACCTCTTGAGCACCGCAATCGCAGCACTGAAAGGCGACATCCACGTAGTACTTGGGAAGCGGCGCGTAGGTGATGTCTACATGCCCGAGCCGTGCAGCGTTTGCGGGTTCTCTTCCGGCTACGCGTACGCCGTCCACCAGCGGTTGCTTCGCCAAACGAGCCGCGCGCTCAAGCCGCAGTTGCTTGATTTCCGCGCGGCGCTGTTTGTTGCTCTTCATGTCATCTCCCGCACTACTATTGGTTATCGTCGTTCAAGCCAGAAAAATGCAACACCGCATTCTGCAGATACACATTCGCAACCGTTGCCGGAAGCTTCTCACCTGCATGCGCAGGTGCAAAGGTCAATGCGTCGGCCAGCTCTTGCTCTATGAACGCATGGAGCCCCTTCCAGGGCGCACTGGTAGCCGATTCTCCCGCACGCATCTTCTTCGCCAGCAAGGCGTTGAGTTCGTCGAGCAAGGCCTCGTCCGTCAACAGCGCGGTTGCCAGCTCGGCAAAGCGCATCGGCGGCACGGTGCCATGCTCGCGCACCCAACGTGCGCAAAGCAATGGGCGCAACGCGTAGAAGTACTTCTTGTAGCGCACGGTCTCACCATTCAGATGATTGCGCACCGTGTTGCGCGCCATCGAAAGATAGTGGTGATACGCGCGCACTGGGGAGAAGTACATGGCGGACATGTTGCGCAGCCGATCAACCCATTGCGCTTCCTCGCGATAGACAATGGGTGAGCGCAGCCATTCGAGCAGCACCGGATTGGAGGCGCGCATCAATTGCAGCGCCTTGCGCAGTTCCCAGCCGCTCACGTCGAGCTCATCGCTGATCGGTACTTCGATCACATCGCGTTGCCGCTCGACGCTCAAGTACCAAGGCAGCTTGTGCACGTAGACAAAGCGCACGTCGTAGTCGCTGTCGGGCGATGCGAAGCCCCAGCCGCGGCTGCCGGATTCGCAGGCGAAGAGCACGGTGACATCGTGCTGGTGTTCCAGCGCTTGAAGTTGTTCTTCCACCGTGCGGCGTACCGTATCGCTCACCGGATGTGCGCTGAGCACGGTTTCCTTCGATTCTGTTGAAAGCATTGGCTCTCTCCCATTTCATTTTCATGAACTGAAGAGAGCCCAGGCCCTCTTCAGTTCTATCCCTTCACACACACCACCTGCTTGAGCGTATGAACGATCTCCACGAGATCCTTCTGCGCGGCCATCACGGCGTCGATGTCCTTGTAGGCCATGGGAATCTCATCGATCACATCGGCATCCTTGCGGCATTCAACGCCTTCCGTGGCCTTGATCTGATCCGCGATGGTGAACATCTTCTTCGCCTTGGTACGGCTCATCACACGTCCCGCGCCGTGGCTGCAGCTCTCGAAGCTCTCGGGGTTTCCGAGGCCGCGAACGATGTAGCTTCGTGCGCCCATGCTTCCGGGGATGATTCCCAGCTCTCCGCGCTTGGCGCTCACGGCACCCTTGCGGGTGATGAACACGTCTTCACCGAAGTGGCGTTCCTTCTGTACATAGTTGTGGTGACAGTTCACCGCTTCCACATGCGATTCGAACGGCTTGGTGATCACCTTGCGCACCGTGGCAATCAGGTTGGCCATCATCACTTCGCGGTTCTTCATCGCGAACTTCTGGGCCCAGGACACACCGCGCACGTAATCACCGAAGTACTGAGCGCCTTCCTCGAAATACGCCAGATCCTTATCGGGCAGATTTCGCATATTGCGTTCGGCATCTTTCTTCGCCAGTTCGATGAAGTGGTTACCGATCACGTTACCTACACCGCGTGAACCGGAGTGCAGCATGAACCACACGAAACCGACTTCATCGAGACACACTTCCACGAAGTGATTTCCCGAACCCAGCGTTCCCAGGTGCTTATGGTTGTTGGTGTTCTTCAGGCGCGGATGCAGTTCGGCAAGCGCGTTGAATTCATCCACCAGCGTGGACCAGGCTTGATCCACCAGCTCGGGCGGCGTATCCCACGCACCGTTATCGCGACCGCGATTCTTGGGCGAGAAACCATGTGGCACGGCCTTTTCAATCGCCGAGCGCAGGGGCCCCAGGTTATCGGGCAGGTCTTCCGCGCGCAGCGTGGTCTTGGCCGCCATCATTCCGCAACCGATATCCACACCGACAGCGGCGGGGATGATGGCCTTGATGGTGGGGATCACCGAGCCGATGGTGGCACCGATTCCCAGGTGGACGTCAGGCATCACGGCCACGTGTTTGAACACGATGGGAAGACGCGCCGCGTTGGCGAGTTGCTTCTTGGCTTCGTCTTCCACGGGGACGCCTTTGGTCCACATCTTCACGGGCACACCGCCGGTGATTTCTTCTACGTTGTAGTTCAGTTCTTTGGACATTTTCAATTCTCTTTTTATGTTCTCTTCTTGGAATCCATGAGGATGAATGCCTCGCCGCGACAAGTGTTGGTGAAACGTCGTGCTCTACCAGACTGAGCTACAGCTTGCTTGACCAAGCTGGCGGGATTCGAACCCGCGACCCCGAGAGTAATAGTCTGTAGTTCCACCGGCATTCGCAGCCAGGCATTCAAAACTGTCTATGTATTCATTCGATCATTCAATCAATCATTCTTTTGTACAGTCATCGTATGAATGCTCCGCTGCGACAAAGTGATGGTGAAACTTTGCTCTACCCACTGAGCTACAGCTTCCTCGCAGAAGCTGACGGGACTCGAACCCGCGACAATGTAGTTCCACCTGCATTCGCAGCAAAACACCCAAACTTCACAATAGGGCGCGACCAGGGGTAGCAAGACGTAGCCGTTCCGGTTTCCCGGCTGAGGAGTTGAACCTCGGCATCCAATGTAGTCCTGCAAGCATTCGCGCTTCAACCTTCATTGACTCTTCAAATTCAATCCGTGAATCAGATCGGATGAGATCGAATCTGCCTGCCCACGGCGACCAGGAATTGATGTGATGGGACAGTTAAAAATGTAATCACACCAGCATTCGCCATCGACAGACAAACCTTCACTCATCCTTTCCTTTTCCAATCCGTTTCACTGAGGTGCGAGGACGATCTTCTCGATCTCTCCCACCCAGTGCTCGGCACCGAGTTCGCCCTTGGCAAAACTCGCCACCACATCGAACACCGCGTCGCTGAAACCACCGACATTCAGGATGTCCTGGCGTTCCATCGCCTGCGTTGTTCCGTAGGGCTGGATGTCGATACACACCAGCTTGGCCTTCGGGTTGCGCTGCTTGATGCGGTCCCACTGCAGCATGGTTTCGGTTGCGCCGCGGCGTGTTCCGTCCACCCATGACTCGTTATCCGAGACCATGATCACCACATCCACCTGGGCCTTTTCATCGGCCAGCAGCTTCAGAGGCGCACTGCAGTTGGTTCCACCACCGCCGATCTTTGCCAGCTTCTGCGCGTTGGTCATCACCGAATCGCGGGCGTTCAACTTCAAACCCTTCACCACGGCCTGCTCAAACGGCAGCACACGCGCTTCGCTGTTCTTGCGCAGAACCGCCGCAGCCATCAAACCCGCCACGTCGATACAACGCACGCTGGACGAAGCCGTTCCGCGGTTACCCGTCACCACCGAGCTCATCGAACCCGACACGTCAGGGCACACCACCACGCGGCCAGCAAAGCTGGGCACATTGGCGATCGACAGCTCCATCGCATCCTGCAGAGCGTTCCGCACCTTCGCAGGTACTTGCTCACCGGTGGCCTTGAAGGCTGCGAGCAGCTGGTAGGGCATCGCACGGGCCTTGGCCACGGCGTTGGCGTTCTTCAGCTTCTCGGCAATCGCTTCGGTCATACCGGGCAGCTCGAACACACCATTGCGAGCAAAGGTGTTCAGGTTCTGACGAACCATCTGCCACGATCCGTTCTTGGCAATCTGGGCCCACTGCTGAACGGTCAGCGTGAGCGCAGTCAGCATCTGGAACGGCACTTCGGGTACTTCCAAAGAAATCACTCCGGCCGCGTTCTCGCGCTTGAAGCGTTCGAACGCCTGCGTGATGGGCGGCAGTGCCGCTTCATCGAAAGGCTTGCCGATCAGCCACGCAAACCACGCTGCGCGCCAGGCCTCCTGCGGCTTGGGGTGAACCATCTTCACCACATCTGCCAGCGAAGGCGCGTTGCCGATCGATGCGTTCAGCAGCTGCTTTTCAGTCGCCTGAAGCAGCCAGTTCTGCACCAGCTTCTTCGGACGTGAACCGAGCGATTGGCGACCCATGGCACCGCTACGCACCACCTGCACAAAGTTGCGCAGCATCTTGCCGTTATCCACCACGCGGCTGAACACCTGGGCCAGCAGTTCGGTATCCCAAACGGCGAGCGCAGCGGCCAGCGTGGCGGGCACATCCTTCATATAACCGCGTTCACGGGCATAGACGGCTGTCTTGGCGGTGAAGGCGTTATCGACGGTCAGCACCAGGTTGGCAATCTGATCGAGTTGTTCTTCGGCGCTGGCGTAAAACGTCTGGCCAAGGCAACCCGTCAATGCCATCTGCGCGAGCTGATGGCGGGGGCTGAACTCGTAGGCTGCCGAGCCTGCGTTGTTCACCGAGTTGGTGAGCGGCTGGGTTGCGCCCTTGCGAGTCTGGAAGAGTTGCTTGTTGACCATGATTCGTTTCCTTTCTTTCAGCATTCAAATTTGCTGTGCTCTTCTTATTGCAATGGGTGTGCCAACTTTTGATTCTTTTGAATTGGAATTGGATAACTCGTTGTTTTTATTGATGAATCCTGTTTTTCGTTGTGGATTACCACGTTGAATGCTTGTGGAAATTCTGTGAGTAACTAGAATTAAAGCTAGGAACTTAGAAAATTGGATATGACCAAGAAGAACGTCGTCATCGGTTTCATGGGCACGCAACTCGACTCCGGGCAGGGCGCAGGGCGCTGGAGCAAGTGGCGGCCCACGGTGTCGCTCGTCCAGCATGAAGACCGGGTCATCGACCGCCTGGAGCTGCTCTACGCGCCGCGCTATGCATCGCTCGCCAACGTGCTGCTGGCCGACATCGCCAACGTGTCGCCAGAGACCGAGGTGCGCCTGGTGCAGTCCGACGTGCAAGACCCGTGGGACTTTGGCGAGATGTACGGCGCGCTGTACGACTGGGCGCGCAGTTACCCGTTCGATCTGGAGAACGAGCAGTACTGGGTGCACATCACCACCGGCACGCACGTGGCGCAGATCTGCATGTTTCTGCTGGTCGAGTCGCGCCAGATTCCCGGCGTGCTGCTGCAAACCTCGCCGCCCAGAAAGCAGGAGGTGGGCGCGGCGGGCGAGATGATCCTGATCGACCTCGATCTCTCGCGCTACGACGGGCTCGCGCGGCGCTTTCACCAGGCCAAGGAAGAGGCCATCGATTTTCTGAAAAGCGGCATCGCCACGCGCAATGCGCGCTTCAACCGTTTGATCGAAGAAGTGGAGCGAGTGGCAGTGCGCTCGCAAGCCCCGGTACTGCTCACCGGCCCCACCGGCGCGGGCAAGTCGCACCTTGCGCGGCGCATGTTTGAACTCAAGAAATCACGCCACCAAGTCGAGGGCGATTTTGTGGAGGTGAACTGCGCCACGCTGCGCGGCGACAGCGCAGCCTCCACGCTGTTTGGTCACAAGAAAGGCGCCTTCACGGGCGCGGCCGCCGAGCGCGCGGGTTTGCTGCGCGCCGCGCATCAAGGCGTCTTGTTTCTGGATGAGATTGGCGAGCTGGGTGCCGATGAGCAGGCGATGCTGCTCAAGGCGGTGGAAGAAAAGCGCTTCTATCCCATGGGCAGCGACAAGGAGGTCTCGAGCGACTTTCAGCTGATTGCAGGCACCAACCGCGACCTGCGGGTGGACGTGGCGGAAGGGCGCTTTCGCGAAGACCTGTTCGCGCGTATCAACCTGTGGTCTTACACCTTGCCGGGGCTGGCGGATCGGGCCGAAGACATCGAGCCGAACATGGACCATCAACTCGCACGCGTAGGCGCAGAGATTGGTCGCGCGGTGCGCTTCAACGCCGAAGCGCGAGCGGCCTATCTGCGCTTTGCGAAATCGAGCGAGGCACCGTGGACCGGTAACTTCCGCGACCTGGCCGCGAGCATCACCCGGCTGGCAACGCTGGCCGAGGGAGATCGCATTTCGGTGGAGCAGGTGGAGGCGGAGGTTTCGCGCTTGCAATGGCTGTGGCAGCACAGCGCAGGTGCTGAAAAAATAGGCAATGGTTTCAAGACTCAACTGGCCCTTGAAGGGCTGTTGAGCGACGAACAACTGGCCGCCATCGACTGTTTTGATCGCCTGCAGCTGCAGTCCGTGCTCGAGGTCTGCCGCAGCTCGCGCAGCTTGTCGGAGGCCGGGCGCACGCTGTTCGACAAGTCGCGTGCGCAGCGTGCGGTGGTCAACGATGCCGATCGGCTGCGCAAGTACCTGCAGAAGTTTGGCCTGAGCTGGGATGCGGTGGCGGGCTGATGAGCGTTTTTGTGATTTATCAACAGCGCTATCAACAGCACTATCAACAACATTACCAACAGATTGCTGGCAGTTGCTCACAATCTATCCACATGATTCGATGAGAAAAAACTGAGGTGTATGAACGCTTTCCAGCCGTTTTTCATATTCAGATGATGGGAAGCCGGGTATATTTTCGAGAACTACCAGCCTGTGGATAAGTCTTGGCAATGGACGCGGTGCCGTTTTATCCACAAGCCGGTATTCGGGCGTTATTGGCTTGAAACGGGCATTTGCCCAGTGTCGAGGCTGTGGATAAGTTTGTTGGTATCTGCACTGGAATGCCTGTATGGCCGGGAATAAGTCTTCCAGCGACCCAGCGTTTCCATGAGATTGCGCAGTAGGCGTTCACACAGCGCTCGCGCATCGGGTTTGCGAGCGGCATCCATTTTTCTACGCACTGGTAAAGTGCTGTGGCGGTGGTCTGGGCGCCGACGGTTTCCGAAATTGGATGGCTGTTCCGCCCCATGACCACGACCCTCTCTGAAGCCTGACGCGCTCGGGCCGTTGAAGAATCACAAGGAGCAAATACTATGAAGATTCGTTTGTTGGCTGCGGCCGCTTTGGCTACCGTGACGATGGTGTGTGGTGTGGCAAACGCCGACCAGTTGGCGGATATCCAGAAAAAGGGCGAGCTGGTGGTGGGCGTGCTCGGCACCGACGAGCCGCTGAGCTTCATTGATCCGAAGACGCGAGAGATGGTCGGTTACGACGTGGATCTGGCCCGTGCCGTGGCGCAGAAGCTGGGCGTGAAGCCGGTCTTCAAACAGATCACGCTGGCCGCGCGCATTCCCGAGCTGCAACAAGGTCACGTCGACCTGCTGGCCGCATCGCTCACGCACAACAAGGAGCGCGAGGCACAGATCGATTTCTCGCTGACCACCTTCATCACCGGCCAGAAGGTGATGACCAAGGCCAACAGCCCCATCAAGGACGTGGCGGAACTCGCGGGCAAGCGCGTGGCCACGGCCAAGGGCGGCTCCATGGAAGTGAACATCAAGAAGGCCGTGCCCACGGTCACCGTGATTTCGTTTGACACCTCGCCGCAGGCACTGGTGGCCATGCAGCAAGGCAAGACGGTCGCGTTTGTGAATGACGAGATGAGCCTGGTGCGCGCAATGGTCCAGTTGGGTGACCAACGCAAGGACTACAAGCTGCTGCCCACCATCATCAGCATCGAGCCGCTGGCGCTGGGCATCAAGAAGGGCGAGGCCAGCTTCAAGAAGGTGGTCGATGACACGCTGCGCGAAATGGAATCGAACGGCAAGGCCGATGGTCTGTACGAGCAGTGGTTCGGCCAGAAGAGCAGCCTGAAGATGGACAAGCGCGCGTTCAAGTTCGACAGCGACAAAGTCACTGAGTGATCGGTCCGGTGGTGATGCGTTCGGGTGTGCGCTCCCTTTCCCGTTTCCCTTTATGGGGTCGCAGGCCTGAGCCGTAAAGCCAACAAGGCGCTCTGTTTCAGAGCGCCTTGTGCGTTTCGGTGCTACCGAGCAAGATGTTGAAGATATGACGACTTTCGATCCGCAGATGCTCCTCTCGGGCCAGTACCACGACATGCTCGTGGCCGGCCTCAAGATGTCATTGCAGTTTCTGTTCTGGGCCTTCTGGATTGCCTTGCCGCTGGGGCTGGTGATCGCGCTGTGTCGCCTGTCACCGTACCGGCCGCTGCGCTGGATCGGCGCGACCTATGTCGAGGTGGTCCGCAGCATTCCGCTGCTGGCGCACATGCTGTTCTGGTACTTCGGCGTGCCCGAGCTGCTGCCGGACTCGGTCAAGGAGCTGCTGTACCAAGGCCCCGTGGAAGCCATCTGCGCGGTGGTGGCGCTGGGCGTGTACACGGCCGCATACATGGCCGAAGACATTCGCAGCGGCATCCGCGCCGTGCCCTATGTGCAGACCGAGGCCGCGCGCGCATTGGGTCTGGGGTATATGCGCAGCATGCGCCTGGTGATCCTGCCGCAGGCCTTTCGCATGACGGTGCCGCCGCTGATCTCGCAAACGTTGAACATGTGGAAGGGCACCTCGATCGCAACGGTGATCGGCGCGGCGGAAATGATGTACCAGGCCGGGCAGGTCGAGAGCCAATCGTTTCGCAGCTTTGAAGCGTTTGGTTTTGCGAGCATTGCCTACCTGTTGGTCTCGCTGGTGATCACCGCGCTGGCCAGCTGGTTCCAGCATCGCTATCCCGTGCGCACCATGTGACGCCGCCAGCACCATAACGAGAAAAAAGTCGCACACCACATGCTGGAACTCATTCAACAATACTGGCTGTACTTTCTGGTCGGGCAGTACCCCAAGGGCCCGCTCGGTGGCCTCGCGCTGACGCTGATTCTGGCGAGCCTGGGCCTGTTGCTGTCGCTGCCGCTCGGCCTCGTGTTCGGCCTGATGCGCGTGTCGCCCTACCGCTGGGTGCGCCTGCCGGTCACCGCGTTCATCTACATCGTGCGCGGCACGCCGCTGCTGATGGTGGTGTTCTGGGCGTACTTCTTTCTGCCCAGCGTGACCGGCATAAAGACCGACCAGTTCTGGACCATGCTGATCGCGCTGGTGGTGTTCGACGCGGCCTATCTCGCCGAGATCGTGCGCGCCGGCATTCTCGGTTTGCCCAAGGGCCAGATGGAATGCGCGCGCTCGCTGGGCCTCTCGTACATGAAGGCGATGACCTCGGTGGTGCTGCCGCAGGCGCTGCGCAATTCGCTGCCCTCGCTGGTCAACCAGTTCATCTCGACGATCAAGGAAACCTCGCTCGGCTACATCATTGGCCTGGCCGAAGTCACCTTCATCGCCACCCAAATCAACAGCCTCGTCTTCACCAAGCCCGCGCAGGTGTTTGGCATTCTGGGGCTCACCTATTTCGTGCTGTGCTTTGGCCTGTCGCGACTGGCATTCTGGATAGAGCGGCGGCTCGAGCGCAAAGGCCTCGGCAATCGCCCGCAAGCAAAGGTTGCAGCATGATTGAACTGAAAAATGTGAACAAGTGGTATGGCGATTACCACGCGCTGGTCGACGTGAACGAGACCATCACCACCGGCGAAGTGGTGGTCGTCTGCGGGCCGTCGGGCTCGGGCAAGTCCACGCTGATTCGCACCATCAACCGCCTGGAAGAAATCCAGTCCGGCCAGATCCTGCTCGATGGCCAGGACGTCCACGACCCCAAGCTCGACGTGAATCATTTGCGCGCCGGCATCGGCTTCGTGTTCCAGCAGTTCAACCTGTTCCCGCATTTGACGGTGCTCGAGAACTGCACGCTGGCCGCGGTGCAGCTCGGCAAGATGAGCGCCGCGCAAGCCAAGGAGCGCGCGATGGCCTTGCTCGAACGCGTGGGGCTGGCACACAAGGCCGACGCGATTCCGAACCAGCTCTCGGGCGGCCAACAGCAGCGCGTCGCCATTGCGCGCGCGCTGACCCTGAAGCCACCGATCATGCTGCTGGACGAGCCCACCAGTGCGCTCGACCCCGAAATGGTGGGCGAGGTGTTGCTGGTGATGCGCGACCTGGCCAAGGACGGCATGACCATGGTCTGCGTGACCCACGAAATGGGTTTTGCCCGGGAAGTCGCCGACCGCGTGATCTTCATGGACCAGGGCGCGGTGCTCGAACGCGCCACGCCGCAGGAGTTTTTCAACCACCCGCAGCACCAGCGCACGCAGAAGTTTCTGGCCGATATTCGCTCGCCGTTCGAGAAGCTCGCGGCGGTGTGACGGGCGCTTGCTACAAGGCGAAAAGCCGGAGCGGCAGCGAGAAAAACCTCAACCTGAGACAATTGCGCCCCGATTCGCGTCATTTCTCTGGCGCTCTTTTCCCACAGCTTGTCGCCAGCGTGCCCCGCAACGCCGCTGGTTGAGCACGACCTGTGCGCGGGATCGGGCTGTGATGAATGATGAATGACGCGACTCGCGCGTCTCTCATTCCAAGGATCACAGTTTGAATAACAACAACAACTCGCCCGCTTCTGGCGCTGCAGCCAGTCCCTCCACCTCCGCGCCCGGCGTGGTCACCGAAGTCGATTCCTACAGCTGGAAGGCGTTGCTCGGCTCCGCCGTCGGCTATGCCATGGACGGCTTCGACCTGCTGATTCTGGGCTTCATGCTGCAGGCGATCTCGGCAGACTTGAACCTCACACCGGGCCAGGCCGGTTCGCTGGTGACCTGGACGCTGATCGGCGCCGTCTTCGGCGGCATCGTGTTCGGCGCGTTGAGCGATCGCTACGGCCGCATCCGCGTGCTGACCTGGACGATCGTGCTGTTCGCCGTCTTCACGGGCCTGTGCGCATTCGCCCAAGGCTACTGGGACCTGCTCGCCTACCGCACGATTGCGGGCATCGGGCTGGGGGGTGAATTCGGCATCGGCATGGCGCTGGCCGCAGAAGCCTGGCCGGCCCGCCATCGCGCGCGAGTGTCGTCGTACGTGGGACTCGGCTGGCAGGTCGGCGTGCTGGCTGCGGCCTTGCTGACACCCTTGCTGCTGCCGGTCATCGGCTGGCGCGGCATGTTCCTGGTGGGCGTGATCCCGGCCATCGTCGCCTGGGTGATCCGCAATCGACTGCACGAGCCGGAAGTGTTCGTGCGCAACGCCAGCGCCAACGCCGCGAAAAAATCCGGCTCCAAGATGGACTCGTTCCGCCTGCTCGTCAAAGACCGCGCCACCACCAAGATCAGCGCGGGCATCGTGGTGCTGTGCTCGGTACAGAACTTCGGCTACTACGGCATCATGATCTGGATGCCGAGCTTTCTCTCGAAGCAGCTCGGCTTCAACCTCACCAAATCGGCGCTGTGGACCTCGGTCACCATCCTCGGGATGATGGCCGGCATCTACATCTTCGGCCACCTCGCAGACCGCATCGGCCGCAAGCCCAGCTTTCTGATCTTTCAGGCCGGCTCGGTCGTGATGGTGCTGCTCTACGCCAGCCTCACCGATCCCACGCAGATGCTCTGGGCCGGCGCGGTGCTGGGGCTGTTCGTGAACGGCATGCTCGGCGGCTACGGCGCACTGATGTCCGAGGCCTACCCAACCGAGGCGCGGGCCACGGCGCAGAACGTGTTGTTCAACATCGGGCGCGGCATCGGCGGCTTTGGGCCGGTGGTGGTGGGCGCGCTGGTCGCTGCCTATTCGTTCCAGGTGGCGGTGGCGGCGCTGGCTGCGATCTACGTGATCGACATGATCGCCACGGTGTTTCTCATTCCAGAGCTCAAGGGCAAAGAGCTGGATTGAGCGACGGGCCGCTGTTCACAGGTCTGTTGTCATCCTGTGGATAAACCTGTTCGCAAGCATGGGGCGATCTGTGGGGAAGGTCGGTGCACAGCCCTTCGATTTCCTCGCTCCAACGAAGAACAGGCGCTTCTAAAGTGCCTGTTTTTTGTTCAACCCACCAATTCATCGATATAGTCGGCTGGCCTCCAACCCTCTCCGCGGGGAATGTGAATGCCGTCTTTTTCCATCGCTCTGCTGGTCATACCGCCACTGACACCCGTGGCGGTCGTGGTGCTCATCTGGATCCTCGACAAGGCCCAGTTTGCATGGCTCAAGCATGGCTGGATGCTGTCCCTCACCGCGGGGCTGGCGATGGTCTCGCTGCTGCTGGCCCTGCTGTTCGAGCTCTACCTGGTGCCGCTCTACGGCTACCGCCTGATCATGTACCCGGAACTCCGAACCCAGCAGAACGGCATCGCCTGGGGATTCGCGGCGTTGTTCGTGCTGATCTGTGTGGGCATCCACCTGAATGAGGTCCGCCTGGGGAAGCGCTAGAACGCGTCGGCCGGAATCCCCGCTCCACGTCGCTGTGTACACACGCCGCCGGATTCCGCCATGCGCCTGTGGATAGCTGTACGGGCAGAAAGGGGAAACAAAAGTCTTTTCAAATGGCAATGATTCTCATTTAGAATTTGTGCCTGTGAAGTCTTTCGCTTCACAACCCCACAACGGCGTTCACGCGCTGTTGTGGATTTGTATGGCAAGACCCAAGGAGGCCCTATGCCCGAGCCCTACGCCAGTGAAGACGTCGACCAATTGGTGCTGGAGCACCGTGCGCTGATGTGTGTCTACGGTTCGGCTCAGGCGCGCTGCACGCAGGAGGCGGCATCCCAGGCGCTGGCGGTACGGCGTATGCAGGCGCAATTGATGCGTCTGCGCGCGCAGGTCATCGTGCGGGACAGCCAATTGGCATGGGAGCGCGAGGACCGCAAGGCATTGGAGGCCTTGGTGCCCGGCCTGCCCAGTCGCGCAGCGCTGTCGCGACAGGTGGTGGCCTTGCTGGCACGTGTGCAGGATTTGCTGCACGAGCGACTGCGCTCCCGCCTGCTGGAGCCACGCGCGACGGTGTCCACCACGACCTCGGCCTTGGCCTCGGTGGCGGCGGTCGAGCCGGCCGAATGCGTCGACCCGCAGATGCTGGAAAGCAGTTTGCACGCGGCGGATCTGGTGATTTGCCAAACCGGTTGCGTGAGCCACGGCGAGTATTGGCGCGTGGAGGATCACTGCAAGCGCACGGGCAAGCTGTGCGTGATGGTGGCGCAACCCGAAGCGATCCGCATTGTGCGGATTCAATCCCCATCCTCCGGCCCGAGTGCGCTGGAACTACACGACTGATGATGACGAAGAAGAAGGAGTTCCCATGTCCACCACTATGCGTTTACCTATGAATTTCCCTGCAGACGATACGCGGGAGTCACGCACTTCAGGCCGGCCGGCCGACAACAGCGGCACATCCACAGTTATGCGCCGCTTGCGCCTCAAGACCTGGGTGGGGCTGGCGATTTGCGCCTGTGGGGTGCTGGTTTTATGCGGGCTGATTTGACGCGGAGATTGTGCGTCCAAGCCACGCGCGCAGCGTCGCAAATACCGGTGCAGCCAGCTCCGGCGACTCGTTGAAAATCTCGTGATAGAGCGCGGGGAACTCCTGGGACTGCACCACGCTCGCCGGTGCCTTGGCGGCAAACGCGCTGCTGCCTGCCGGCGCGACGAAGCTGTCTGCTCCGGCCCACATCAACAGGGTAGGGACCGTCCAGCTTGGCGCTTTGCTCACCGTGTCGGGCCCGGCCTCCGCAAGAAAGCGCGCGAGTCTGGCGGCGATGCGTTGGTGGGCGAGTGGGTCGTTGCGGCAGGCTTCCACGATGGCTTTGTCGTGCGTGAGGCGTTCGAGTTGGAAGCCGGTACCCACGCGCAGGTTGGGGACCACGCGGGGCAGTGTGGCGATCAGGAGTTTCTGGAACGGGTTGAGTCCTGCGTCGAGGGCGGGTGACGAGAGCACCAGGGCGTCTGGCGTCACGACCTTTTGGGCCACTGCGTGCGAGGAGATCAATCCGCCAAAGCTGTGGCCGATCAGGATCAGCGGCATGCCGGCGGGCAGCTCGTTCACGGTGAGTCGGTGGATGTGGGCCAGGTCGTCGAGAAAGCGGCTTTCGGTGTCCATGCCGCCGCGCGGGCCTGCGGAGAGGCCGTGGCCGTAGAGGTCGAAGCCGCGAACGCGAAAACCCCATTCAATGAGCGGAGCGGCCAGGCGCTCGTAACGGCCGGAGTGCTCGCCCAACCCATGAACCACGAGCACCATGCCGCGGGGCGCGCCCGCAGGGGCTGCCCAGTCGCGGATCGCCAGACGATGGCCTCCGCTTTCGGTGTACGTGATGGAGGACGCGGGTGACGTTGTAGGCGCAGCGGCTTGGTTCATGTCGCCAGCGTATGTTGCCGCGCCTGTTTTATCAATCGAGAAAACTCCCGATCCAACCGTCACCGCCTTGTCACTGCCTCGTCACGGTGTCCGTCATATTCAGGCGGCGGCAGCCACCGGCATGTTGGCAATCACCTGCGCCACCGCAGCGGTGAGCTTCTTCGCATACGGCACATGCAGGAACTCGTTGGGGCCGTGGGCGTTGCTCTTGGGGCCGAGCACGCCGCAGACCATCATCTGCGCCTTGGGGAAGCCCTGGCTCAGCATGTTCATCAGCGGAATGGTGCCGCCCTGGCCGATGTAGCCGCAGGGCGCGCCAAAGTGCGCCTGCGAGG
>CALMCS010000189.1 GCA_937862875.1 uncultured Comamonadaceae bacterium | reverse complement strand
CTGGGAGAACGAACACCAGGAGCAATAAAAATCTGAGGGTCATCGATATTCCTTCATAGATTGCTTCGTACGCCTTGGCGCGCGGCTGGAGAACCTGTAGTGCGCGAATGCTTCCGGTGCCATTGTGGCGCGCGCAGCACGTGAAGATCCAGCGCGTTCTTTGAATGGAACGCGGGATGATTTCATGAGTGGGGTGAGAGGCGTTTGCCTCAGCGCAAGAAGCGCTAAAGCCGGAAACGTACGGTGACAGTTTCCGGCGGTGAATCAGCCGTCAGCTATTCAACGCTCGCGCAATCTTGTCGCGCTTGACCGTGGTTTTCGGGACCTTGAAGGGGAACCACATGCGCACGTCGTCTTCCACGCCGATGCCGTGCATGAAGTTGTAGATGGCTTTCTTCAGGCACTCGCCGAGGGCGTCGTGGTCTACGCCGGTGGGGTCGAAGAAGCCCACGTCGTTGCGGGCGAAGTTGCTCTCGGGGAGGGGGAGCAGTTCAACGCCGTATTCCTCGGGGTTCTTGCCGACGGGGGAGTGGACGGTGCAGACAAAGCGGTGGAAGAAGCCGCTTTGGATGCAGCCGTTTTCGAACAGCTGGCGCACGTATTCCAGCGCGTCGACGGTGTCCTGCACGGTCTGCGTGGGGAAGCCGTACATCAGGTAGGCGTGCACCAGGATGCCGGCGTCGCTGAAGGCCTTGGTGACGCGTGCCACCTGTTCGACCGAGACGCCTTTTTTCATCAGCGTGAGCAGGCGGTCGGAGGCGACTTCGAGGCCGCCGGAGATCGCGATGCAGCCGCTGTCGGCCATGAGTTGCGCGAGGTCCGGGGTGAAGGTTTTCTCGAAGCGCACATTGCCCCACCAGGAGATGTCGCTGTTGCGTGCGATCAGCTCCTGCGACAGGGCCTTGAGGGCCTTCGGTGGTGCGGCTTCGTCGACGAAGTGGAAGCCGGTCTGGCCGGTTTCGGCCACGATGGCGTCGATGCGGTCGGCCAGCACGGCGGCGCTGGCGCCTTCGTAGCGGCCGATGTAGTCGAGGCTGACGTCACAGAAGCTGCACTTTTTCCAGTAGCAGCCATGCGCGACGGTGAGCTTGTTCCAGCGGCCGTCGCTCCACATGCGGTGCATGGGGTTGAGCATGTCCAGCAGCGACAGGTATTTGTCGAGCGGCAGGCCGTCCCAGGTGGGGGTGCCGACCTCGGCGAAGGCGATGTCGGCTTCCATCATGTTGACGTAGCGCACGACCTGCGTGTCGGCGTCGCGCACGAAGGTGCGCACCAGACGGGACTGGCCGCGTTCGCCGCGCAGGTGTTCCAGCAGCGCGAGCAAGGGGCGCTCGCCCGCGTCGAGCGTGATGTAGTCGACAAAGTCGAACACGCGGGGCTCGGCCAGCTCGCGCAGTTCGGTGTTCACGAAGCCGCCGCCGAGCACGATCTTGATCTGCGGATGCTGGGCCTTGAGGGCCTGGGCGATGCGGAATGCGGCGTAGACGGAGCCGGGGAACGGCACGGACAGCAGCACCACGTCGGGCCGATGCTTGTCGACCGCTGCCAGAGTGAGCGTCGCGAGGTGTTCGTCGACCAGCGACGGGGCCGCCGTCAATGCATTGGCCAGCGGATCGAAGCTGGGTTGGCTGGCCGCCAGAGATTCAGCGTAGCGCACGAACTCGAAGCGCTCGTCGATTGCGTCACGCAGCACGTCGGCCAGATCGTTCAGATACAGCGTGGCCAGATGCTTGGCGCGGTCGTGCAGACCTAGTGCGCCAAAGGCCCAGCCGAGGGGATCGCCGCCGTCGTCGTCGACATACACGTCGAGCGACGCGAAGCGTGGACCCTCGGGGAGATAGCCGCGGCCCGTGATGCGGTGGGCGAGCGTGGTGTCGCGGCCCTGCAGAAAGGAAATGGTGGGCGCGATGGTGGCGACGTAGCGATCCTGGTGCTCCGCGAAGAACTGCACCGCCGGGGTTTGCTCATGCGCCGGAATCTGTGCGATGCGCTCGGCGACCTCGCGCAGGCCTTGCTTGGACAGCAGTCGCAGCACCAGCGCCAATGCCAGGTCTTCCTGATACGCATCGACCCCGCGCGAGCGCAGAAAGCCCGTGATGTAAGCGGTGGACGGATACGGCGTGTTCAGCTGCGTCATCGGAGGGATGATGGACAGCACACGCAATGAACTTGCGGACATGGCAGGCGATCTTCTGGAGAGTTGAAATCGCCCTTGTCGTGATGAACACAATGACCATGGGCGGAGCGGAATTATCCCCGCTACGCCCGTTTGCTGCCCGATGAGGGGTTCACAACGGCGGATTCCGCGCCATGGTGGGCCTCAGTGCTCTCCTCTGTGCGCCCTCAGCGGCCGGGCAAATGCGGCCGCGCAATGCCCAGCGCCGACGACGGCCGGAACCAGCGCCCGGTGAGCTGCTGCACGATGGCGGCCTTGATCGGCGGCAGGTGGTCCGCGCCGCGCAGCACCAGATGGCGCAGCAGGCGGGGAACCGGTCTGGCGTCGGTGAACAGGCGCACGACGGTGTTGGTGCCCTTGAAAATCGGCCACGCCTGGCGATGGTGGGCGGGCGCATAGCCGGCCAGCGCGGCGTTGCTGCCCAGATCGATGTGTGCCGCATGGGCGCGTGCCAGCGCCTTGGCCAGTCCGCTGACACTGGCGAGACCGAGGTTGTAGCCATGCGCGGTCACGGGGTGCATGCCCACCGCCGCGTCTCCCAGCAGCGCAAAGCGGTGGCCCGAGAAGCGCCGCGCATAGGTGGCGACCAGCGGATAGGAGTGGCGCTCGCCGGTCATGCGCATGTGGCCGAGGCGGTGGTCGAACTGTCTTTGCACCTGCTCGGTGAAGGCTTCGGGCGATTGGTGGAGCAGCGCGGTCGCGTCGGCCGTGTCCGCGGTGACCACCACCGAGCACAGGTGCAGGCCCGTCTGCGGATCGTCCTGCAGCGGCAGGACCGCCAGCGTGCGCTCGAATCCAAAGCACTCGTGAGCGATCTCGTGGTGCGGCTTCTCGTGCAGCATGCGGCAGACGATGACGGTGCGGCCGAAGTCGGTCATCTCGGCCCCCACGCCGAGTTGGCGGCGGGTGGCGGAAAAACGGCTGTCGGCAGCCACCACCAGCGGCGCTCGCAGCGGCTGGGCAGCTTCGCCGTGGCGGGTGTATTCGACGATGGCGCAATGCTCGGTGGTGCGCACCTGCTGCACCTTGGCGGAGTCCAGAATGCGCACGGCGTCGCACCGCTGGGCCACGGCAAACGCCGAGCGGCGCAGCGCGAAATTGGGCACCATGGAGCCCAGAAACTCCGCGCCGCTGCCGTGCGCATCCAGATGCATGCCCGGCGCGCCGTGCACCGGGCCGTTGTGCACATGGGCCTCGCGGATGCGGCTCACCTCGTGGGCGCTCAGCTCCTGCCACGAGCCGAGTTGGGCGAGCGTCTGAACGCTGGGGTGGGTGAGGGCGATCTCGCGGCCGTCCGGCGGTGGATCGGCCAGCACCGTCAGGGGCTGCTGATCCAGCACGATGCTGCGCATGCCGGCTTGCGAGAGCGCGATCGAGAGGGACAGACCCGCCGGGCCGCCACCGACGATCAGCACATCGCAATCCATGGATGGTTGGGCGGAGGCGGGCGACGAAGCGTTTGGAGCGGTCATGGTGGCAATGAAGAATGCGGGGCAAGCACAAGGGGCCGACGCATTGTGTGACGCGATGTGACACCGCGTATTGCCTTGAGTCAAGCCTCGGGCAGGGTGAGGGAGAGAGAGGGCGTGCGGCGTGTTCTCCTACGCAGCGGGGTCGGGTCGACCATTAGAGTGAAACGAGAGCCGGTTCAGTACCTGCTCCATCACCCTCACACTCCCCCACTTCTGGACAAAGGATTTCTCATGCGCGTGGACGTTTTTCGCCGGGATGAAGGCCAGGGCAAGTTTTCCCATCTCGTGGTGCCCGAGGGCAAACCCATCCCACAGGAAGCCACCAACTACGACTGGCACAACGAAGAGAGCGGCATCGATCTGGACGAGTCGCAGCCGCGCTGGCCGCAATACGGCATCGAAGCGCCGGGTGAGCAGCTCAAGCAAAAGCGCTACGCGATCACCAGCCTCAATGAAATGACCAACTAATTGACCAACGGACCCATGGATCGACTGAACGGCCGATCGTTGGAACGAACGGTGCGCGCCTAGACCGGCTTGTCCGGATTGGTGCGCTCATGCGTGGGCACGCGTGCCAGCCGCATCGTGTGCTCGGTGAAGCGCTCGACCGCGCGGTTGTTCCCGCCGGGCAGGCGCGCCAGCGCGATGCCGACGTGAAAACCGGGCGGGTTGTCGGTCAGCACCAGACACTTGATGCCGGGCGGCATCACCCGCCGCGACACGCCGGCCACCAGCCCCACGCCCAGACCCGATGCGACCAGGCTCATGATGGTCTGCACCTGCATGGCCTCCTGCGCCACATGCGGCACAAAGCCGGAGAACTGGCAGCGCATCATCGCCAGCGCGCTCAGCCCCGGCACCTTGTCGGCCGGATACATGATGAAGGGCTCGCCTGCGGCATCCGACAGCGCGATGGCGTCGTGGGCGGCGAGCGGGCTGTTCTCGGACACCGCCAGCACGAAGTCGTCGCGATCGAGCGGCAGGATTTCAAATCCGCTCGGGTTGAGCACCGGGTAGCGCAGCAGGCCCGCATCAAAGCGCCGCGAGAGCAGCCCGTCGAGGATTTCGGACGACGTGGCCTCGCTCAGCTCCAGCTCCATCTTGGGATAGCGCTCGCGCAGTGACGGAATCAGCTCCGGCAGCAGCGCATAGGTGGCCGAGCCCACGATGCCCAGCCGCACCAGACCGCCTTCGCCCGAGCGCGCGTCCAGCACCGCGTTGCGGCAGCGCTCGGCGTGCAGCAGCGTGACGCGGGCGTCCGCCAGCATGGCCGCGCCCGCCGGGGTCAGCAGGACGCCGGAGGTGGTGCGCTCGAACAGGGGGCTGCCCAGTTCTTCCTCGAGTTTGCGGATCGACACCGAGAGCGGCGGCTGCGCCATGTGCAGTTGCTCCGCCGCGCGGTGGAAGTTTCCCGTTTCGGCGAGGGTGACGAATTGGCGGAGCTGGCGCAGGTTCATGGTCGGATGATATTCAAATCGTATCGAAATTCAAAAAAGTAATATTAGACAACTTAGCGGCCCACTGCATAGAGTGTCACCTCCTGTTGTTCGATGTTTGGCGCAGAGAACGGCGACAGATCACCCAAGATCACAAAAGCAAGAGACTTCCAAGGAGACATTCCATGCCCCAGCCACATACCAACCGCCGATTCGCCCTGCGTGCCATGGCCAGTGCCAGCCTGTTGGCGCTCGCCGCTCTGAACGCACCGGTTGCGCAAGCGGACAGCAGCTTTCCCTCCAAGACGATCAAGTTGGTCGTGCCTTTTGGCCCGGGCAGCGGCACGGACACCTCGGCGCGTTACTTTGCCAAGAAGATGCAGGACCTGACCGGTCAGGCCGTGGTGGTGGAGAACAAGCCCGGCGCGAATGGTTTTCTGGCGGTCAAGCAGGTGCTTTCCGCGCCGGCCGACGGCTACACCATCTTCATCGGCAGCAACTCCACGCTGGCGGTGAACGCGGCGCTGTTCAAGCAATTGCCGTATGACCCGGTTGCGGACTTTTCGCCGCTCACGATGATGATGCGTTCGCCCGCGATGCTGGCCGTCGCCCCCAGCGTGCCGTACCAGGACCTCAAGGGCCTGATCGCCAACGCCAAGGCCCATCCCGGCAAGGTGAATTTCGGTGCCGGATCGGCCGGTTACCAGCTCATGGGCGAGTTGCTCAACGACACCGCCAAGATCGATACCGTGCACGTGCCGTTCAAGGGCGCCGGCGAAACCATGACGGCGGTCGCCAGCGGCACGGTCGATTTCACGTTCGCCGAAGTCACTGCCGTGCAGGAGCTGGCCAAGGGCGGGCGCGTGAAGGTGTTTGGCGTGGCCTCCGACAAGCGCGTGAGCACCTCGCCGGATGTGCCGACCTTTGCCGAGGCCGGTCTGCCGGGCTTCGAGGCCTACACCTGGGTGGGCGCGATGGTCAGCCACAAGACCCCGGCCGCCGAAACCGCAAAGCTGGCCGATCTGTTCACGCAGATCTCCAAGCTCGACGAAACCCGTGCCTTCTACGAAAAGCTGGGTGCCACACCGATGACCGGCGGCCCGCAGCAGATGCGTGACTTCCAGAAGAACGAAATCGCGCTGTGGAAGCGCATCGTCATCCAGGCCAAGGTGCCACTGCAATGAACTCCCATCAAGGTGCCTTGAAGCATGTGAAGGTGCTCGATCTCTCGCGCGTGCTGGCCGGCCCCTGGGCCAGCCAGACGCTGGGTGATCTGGGCGCAGAGATCATCAAGATCGAGCGCCCCGGAACGGGTGACGACACCCGCGCCTGGGGGCCGCCATTCGTGCAGGACGAGGGCGGTGAATCCACCGGCGAATCGGCCTACTACATGTGCGCCAACCGCAACAAGCAATCGGTGGCGGTGGACATCACCAAGCCCGAGGGGCAGGCGCTGGTGCGCCGCCTGGCCGAGCAGTGCGATGTGCTGGTGGAAAACTTCAAGACCGGGGGCCTCGAGGCCTACGGTCTGGACTACGCGAGCCTGGCCGCCCTCAACCCGCGCCTGATCTATTGCTCGGTGACCGGTTTTGGCCACAGCGGTCCGTACGCGCACCGCGCGGGTTACGACTTTCTGATTCAGGGCATGGGCGGACTGATGAGCGTCACCGGCAAGCCGGATGGCGAGCCCGGCGGCGGCCCGGTGAAGGTGGGCGTGGCGCTCACCGACATTCTGACGGGGCTCTACGCCAGCACCTCGATTCTGGCGGCGCTGCAGGCGCGCGAGCACACCGGGCGCGGCCAGCACATCGATCTGGCGTTGCTCGATGTGCAGGTGGCCTGTCTGGCCAATCAGGGCATGAACTATCTGTACAGCGGCAAGCTGCCGCAGCGCATGGGCAACGCGCATCCCAACACCGTGCCGTACCAGGACTTTCCGACGGCCGACGGCTACATGATTCTGGCGATCGGCAACGACGGCCAGTTCGCACGGTTCTGCCATGCCGCGGGTCAACAGGCCTGGGCGCAGGACGCGCGCTTCATGACCAACGCCGCGCGGCTCGCGAATCGCACCGAGCTGGTCTCGATGATTCACCGGATCACGGTGAGCAAGACCACCAAGGATTGGATCGCGCTGCTCGAACAGCACGCCGTGCCCTGCGGCCCGATCAACACCGTGCGCGACGTGTTCGAGGATCCCCAGGTGCGCGCACGCGGCATGCAGCTGTCGATGCAGCATCCCACGGCCGGCGAGGTGCCGATCGTGGCGAGCCCGATCCGCATGTCCGACACCCCTGTGGACTACCGCCTCGCGCCGCCGCAGCTGGGACAACACACCAACGAAGTGCTCATCCGCCATCTGCAGATGGATGAGCAGGAACTTCAACACCTGAGACACATTGGAGTATTGGCATGAGTACCCTGGACTCACTGAACCTCACCCGCATTCCCGCGGCCGACGAGGCGCTGCGCAGCGAGGTGCGGGCTTTTCTGACCGAGACCACCCGCGACATGCCCGCGCATATCCGCGCGCGCTCCTGGGGCGGCTACAACAGCGAATTCAGCCGCAAGCTGGGTGCCAAGGGCTGGCTGGGCGTGACCCTGCCCAAGGCTTACGGCGGCGGTGGACGCAGCGCCTTCACGCGGTACGTGCTGGTCGAGGAATTCCTCAACTTCGGCGCGCCCGTGGGCTCGCACTGGATCGCCGATCGCCAGAGCGCGCCGCTGATCCTCAAGTACGGCACCGAGGCGCAAAAGCAGTTCTACATCCCGCGCGTGTGCCGCGGCGAAGCGTTCTTCTGCATCGGCATGAGCGAGCCGAATGCGGGCTCTGATTTGGCCAGCGTGCGCACCCGCGCCGTGCCCAACGAGCAGGGCTTTGTGCTCAATGGCCAGAAAATCTGGACCACCAACGCACACCACTGCCAGTACATGATCGCGCTGGTGCGCACCTCGGGCACGACCGAAGATCGCCACAAGGGCCTGTCGCAGGTGATCGTGGATCTGTCGCTGCCGGGCGTGACCGTGCGGCCGATTCAGGATCTCTCGGGCGACAGCCATTTCTGCGAAGTGTTCTTCGACAACGTGCAGCTCGGCCCGGACGCCATCATCGGCAGCGAAGGCCAGGGCTGGGAACAGGTGACGGCCGAGCTCGCCTTCGAGCGCAGCGGGCCGGAGCGTCTGTTCTCCTCCATCGTGCTGTTCGACCAATGGCTCGACTACGTGCGCACGCCGCAGGGGCGCACGGCCTCGGCGCAGCTGCTCGCGGGCAAGGTGCTCACCGAACTGGCACCGCTGCGCGCGATGTCGGTCTCGGTGCAGGAAAAGCTCACGCAGGGCGCGAGCCCGATCGTCGAGGCGGCTCTGGTGAAGGAACTCGGCACGACGCTCGAGCAGGCCATTCCGGCCGCGATCGCCGAAGACCTGTTCTCGCGCGACGCCGAAGACGTGCCCGTGGAGTTGCTGATGACGCTGAAATACGTGACCGAAGCCTCGCCCTCGTTCTCGCTGCGCGGCGGCACGCGCGACATTCTGCGCGGCATGATTGCGCGCGGCCTGGGCCTGCGTTGAACGTTCAAGGAGTTATCCACAATGACCAATAGCCATAACGATCTGAACAACGACGTGTTTGCCGATGCAGCGCGTCAGGTGCTCGCCGACCAATGCACACCGCAGGTGGTGCGCGCGATCGAGGCCGGTGGCAACGCCGCGCCGGAAACCACCGCACTCTGGAATCAACTCGAAGAAACCGGCCTGGCCGACGCCATGCTGTCGGAAGAACAGGGCGGCGCGGGGCTGGGGCTGGGCGAGGTGTTTGGCGTGCTCGAGCAATGCGGCGCGCATGCACTGCCGCTGCCACTGGCGGACACCCTGCTGATTCGCGCCCTGCTGGCCGAGGCCGGCATCGACGCCCCCAAATCCCGCAGCGTCTTCGCACGCGGCACGTTGACCGCAGACGGCGGCGTGCACTGCGCGCTGGTACGCCATGCGCGCGTCGCGCAGTCGGTGCTGGTGCAGGCCGGCGAGCAATGCCGTTTGCTCGACCTGCAAGGGGCCGAGATCAGCGCGCAGGCGCTGGCACTCGATGCCGGCGTGCGCTGGTCTGCCGCGCAATGGCAGGCCGCGCCGGTGGTGGCGGTGCCCGCCGACGTTCGCACGCTGCAGGCCGCCGTCGTGGCGGCGCAGATGGCGGGCGCGCTCAAGACGGTGTTCGATCGCACGCTGCAATACGCCAACGAGCGCCAGCAATTCGGTCGCCCGATCGGTAAATTCCAGGCCATCCAGCACCAGTTGGCGGTCATGAGCGAGCATGTGTTCGCCGCTCGCATGGCCGCGCAACTGGGTTGCAGCGGCGCGGGTTGCACGCCCGACCTGCTGCGCGTGGCCACCGGCAAGGCGCGCTGCAGCCAGGCCGCGCTGGCGGTGTCCGAAACCGCCCACGCGATTCACGGTGCGATCGGTTTCACCGAGGAATACGATCTGCAGTTGTTCACCCGGCTGTTGCACGCCTGGCGGCAAACGGCGGGCAGCGAGGGCTACTGGCAGAACGTGGCCGGGGCCGCCCTGCTGGCCCACGACGGTTTGACGCTCGACCTGATCCGCCGCATCACCGATGTGGAAACGGTTTGAACCCACTGCATTGCATCGCATTGACATTCATTGAATGACTGAAGGAGACAACAACATGGCATTTTTGACTATCGAACGTGACGGCGCGGTACTGATCGCCACCATGAACCAGCCCGAGACGCGCAACGCGCTCACCGGCAACACGGCGGTGGACGAGTTCGTCGCCCTGTGCGATCAGGTCCGCACCGACACCAGCGTCAAGGTGATGATCTTGACCGGCGCGGGCCCGATCTTCAGCTCCGGCGGCAACGTGAAGGACATGAAGCGCTTCTTCGAGGACTCGCTCACGCCTGACATGATCCGCGAGGAATACCGCCAGGGCATCCAGCGCATCCCCAACGCGCTGTACCAGCTCGACGTGCCCGTGATCTGTGCCGTGAACGGCCCGGCGATTGGCGCGGGGCTGGACCTGACCTGCATGTGCGACATCCGCATCGCGTCCGAGTCGGCCACCTTCGCCGAGAGCTTTGTGCGCGTCGGCATTGTTCCCGGCGATGGCGGTGCCTGGCTGCTGCCGCGCGCGGTCGGCATGGCGAAGGCCTCCGAGATGGCCTTCACCGGCGAGGCGATCAACGCGCAGGAAGCCCTGGCCTTTGGTCTGGTGTCCCGCGTGGTGGCCGCCGATCAGCTGTTGCCCGAAGCGAAGAAGCTGGCCGCCAAGATCGCCGCCAACCCCGGCGCCGTGATGCGCATGACCAAGCGCCTGCTGCGCGAGGGCGAGCACGCCTCGCTCGCCTCGCTGCTGGAAATGTCCGCCGGCTACCAGGCGATTGCGCACAAGACGGCCGATCACCGCGAAGCCGTGACCGCGTTCATCGAAAAGCGCCAGCCCAAGTTCCAATAATAAAAAACGCCCGAGGTGGGGGAGCCAGCGCCTGCGCTTCCCCCCGCTTGAACACAGGCGGGCGAATGGTTATCTCCACAACAAAAGCTGACTGACACCAAAGTTGGACCATGGAGTACGCAGACCGGCGCATGAAACATTCATAATGCCGACATGACCGTTCCTCATAAACGCTTCGCCATGATCCGCGAGTTCCATCTCGCCGACTGGTTCACTCTGGGAAATGCCGTCTGTGGCGTGGGAGCGCTGTTCTCGGCGATGACCTTTCTGGAAACAGTCGACGTCCGGCACATCTATTTCGCCGCCGCGCTGGTATTTGCGGCACTCGTATTCGACGTCCTGGATGGACGAATCGCCCGATGGCGACAAAAATCCTCCGCCATGGGACGCGAGCTCGATTCGCTGGCCGATGTGATCTCGTTCGGCGTCGCGCCGGCGATCATCGCCTACGCCTGCGGCATGCAGGGCCTGTACGACCGCATCCTGCTGGCCTTCTTCGTGGCCTGCGGTGTATCGCGTCTGGCGCGCTACAACGTGACCGCAGAAATGCTGACCGACGGCCCGTCCGGCAAGGTCAAGCACTTCGAAGGCACTCCCATTCCGACGTCCTTCCTGTTGGTGCTGCTGATGGCGATTGCCGCCTCGATGGGCGCCGTGCGCGAGAACCTGTGGTTCGGCAAGGTGATCATCGCCGGCTTCACCCTGCACCCTCTGGTGCTGGTGTTCGCACTGTCCGGCTCGCTGATGATCAGCCGGATTCGCATTCCCAAGCTGTGATTGCTTGATTGGGTGACGGTGGGCAGGCTTCATGCACAAGCTGCCCACTGAATATGCAAAGGTTATCCACAGAATTGCTCACAGAGTAATTCACAGGATGACTCCGAGGGTTTTGCGACTTCACCGATGCCGACGTAGTCGCAAAACCCGGTCCTGCCTTGGATCAACCTGAATGCTTCATGCGTTCCCCGAGCGCTTGCGCATTCCCAACATGGCCGCCGCCGCCAGTGCGAGTGCCAACAGAACGCGACCCATGTCGGACAGGGTCGGCACGCTGGTCGTGGTCTGCGGCACGCTCGTGTCGACGGGCGCGACGAGAAACACCGGGTCGACGATCACGCCATTGGCGAGCAAGTCTTCATCCCCATCGCCACCATCCTTGACGGGGAAGCTCGCACCCTTGCGATCTGCCGTGAATTGACCGCCCACGCTGTACCAGTGCGCCGCCGGATTGGCTTGGGTCGGGCCGTATTTCCAGAGCGCCGCACCGGCCGGAGCCGCCGTCGGCCACTGCAGCGCCACGTTCGCGGTGGCACCGGTTGCGCCACCGGCGAGCACGAAACTGAATCCGTTGGGCAGCACGAACCGCATTCCTGCGGGAAGCGCCGGCAGCGAACCCGGGGTCACCGAGCCGGCCGAATGGGTCGCAAATTGCCAGCCGGTGCCAGTCCCCGCGCCGGATTGGCCGCCGCTGACCGTAGCGCCCGTACCTGCTCCCATGGGAAGTGAGCTGCCACTTACAGGCGGCAGGGCCACCTTGAAGCTGCGCTCCACCGACGGGGCGGCAGCGTAGGCCGCGTTGCCGGTCTGGTTGGCGCTGAGCGTGCAGGTTCCGACCGTGAGCAGGGTGACCAGGCTGCCGTTGACGGTGCAGACGCTGCCGGTGCTGGAGGTGAACACGACGGGATTGCCCGACGCGCCACCCGTGGCCGACACGCTGAAGGGCTTGCCGCCCAGCGTGCGATCGGCGAGTTCGGCAAACGCGATGGTTTGCGCCGCGCCGCCTGCAGGGGGCTGTGCGCCGGTCTTGAACTCCTGCGCCGCCACCAGGCTGGCGATGCCCGCATCGGTCACCGTCACGGCATACAGAACGTAACCGGTTTGCGCGGCGAGGCCCGCGATCTGCTGCGCTGCGGCCTGACCGGCGGACAGCACCACGCGCTGGCTGAACCAGGCGGCGGTCTGGTCCTTGGCATCATGGCCCGCCACGATCTGTTCCCAGCTGGGAGCGGCCGCGCCGGCAGGCAGTGCCACGGCGTACAGCGCTGCGGCTTGGGCGCTCAGGGCGTTGAAACTCGCGCCTGCTGCGGCAGGGGTGAGGGCCTGCAGCGCCACGGTGGTGGCGGGGGCGATGCTCACCACGTCGCTGCGGAATTTCTTCCACGCAGCGTAGGTCAGATCCTTGGCGGCCAGGCCATCGTTGTAGAAATCCGCATCGCCGCAGTCGCTGATGATGGTGGCGCTGCCGCCCTGCAGGAGTTGATCGGGCAGCGCGGCAATGCCTTCGGCCGAGCACGCGGTCTGGGGTGCCGTGATCGCCGCCACGTTGGCATCCAGCGCGCGCACGTTCAGGGCCAGGCCGGTCGTGCTCACGCTGCCGTCCCACGAGAACAGGCGGAAGTTGCGCGGCGCGGTGCCGTTGGCACCATTCGGTGGACCGGCGATGATGAGGTATTCGCCGGACGCGTTCTTGCGGATTTCACGAATGCCGCGCTGACCCAGATCGAGGCGAATCGGGGCGCCGATCTTCGCGTGGGGCTGGTCGCCGCCATGGGGGCTCAACAGCTCGGCATAGTTATCCACAGGGATGATCAGCGCATGCGTGCGGTTGTCCGCCTTGTCGGACAGCACCGCCGGTTGGCCGGGGGCCGAGACCAGGGGCGCGCGAAAGCCCAGCCAGACCTGCTTGTCGCCGGGGCTGGTGGTGCTGCCTTCGATCGAGAAGCCGGACAGCGTGTCGGTTTCGGGTGCCTTGAGCGGGTTCTTGTCACCGCCGTCCGAACTGGAGACGAGGCCCAGATAGTTCGCGCCCAGCTGGTGCAGATTGCCGCTGTCCCAGCTGCGCAAATCCTCGCGCAGCCACTGGTAGTAGCCCGCGACGCTCGTGCTCTGGTCGGCCGGATTGACATCGACGGCAAACATGCGCCAGCGGTCGGGGCGCGAGCGGCCGTTCTTGTTGTTGGAGTGCGAGCCCAGAAAGAACAGGCGATTGCCGACGGGGAAGCTCGACTCCAGATCGATTTCGCCATCGGCATCGCACTTGGCCATGCCGGTAAATGGGGCGTTGCAACTGGCGGCCTGCGACAGGTTCAGCGCGCTGTCGAAAATCCATGGGTCGACCGCCTCGCCACCGGTTTGCGGCGCAAAGCCGAAGACCGCATTGCCGCCGGGAACCACGTTCTTGGCCGCATCCTGGACCGGCGCTTCGTCATCGACCACGAGCACCCGCGTCGTGCCGGGCAGGGTCACGGCGGAGGATGCATCGGAGCGGCCCGTGAACCAGCGCGTGCCGGCCGTGCCCGCGACGTTGTCAGAGGCCGCGTATTTGAGCAGGCGCGTGGTGGTCACGCCGTTCGATCCGGTCACCGTGATCGTGATGTCGGAGTAGCCCACGCCGCTCGGGAGGAGCTTGAGCGTGACAGTACCGCCGCTGTTCGTGAACTGCAGATTCGCGTCGGTGATCACGTTCTGGTTGCTGGACGAGGCGCTCACGCTGGAGTCGGCCGCCACGGTGAACGTGAGACCTTGCGTGGCCAGCGGATCATTCGGGTCCTTCCACACGCCCGAATACGCCGTGGGATTGGGCAGCGAGGCGCTGGGGGCCGTGCCCACGACAAACGCGGCCGACTGCACGCTGGCACTGCCGCCCAGACTGTTGACGGCGCGCACGCGCACCTTCTGGCTGCCGCTTTGCAGACCGCTCAGCTCGGCGGTGTTGCCTGTGGACACCACGCTTTTGTCGACCGTGGCGAAGTTGTCGTGCGAGGCCTCGACCACGTAGAACGCGGCCGGCGCGCCCGAGGGGGCCACCGTCCACTGCACCACGGCGGCCGTGCCGTTGAAGCTGGCGGTCGCCTTGGATGGCGCGGTAGGCACGCTGGCGGGAGGCGTGGCCTCGGGCGTGAGTGCCAGGCCCAACAGCTGCTGGCCTGCAGGCATGCCCGGCACCAGGGTGGGCGTGGCCGTCAACGCGCCCTGCGCGCCGGAGGTGTCAAAGAGTTGATTGAGCTGGCCGCTGCTGTCGGTGGCGAACAGCAGCGCGTTGCCGTCTCCGGTGGGCAGGGCGATCAGGCCGTGGACGCCGTTCAGGGCTGCCGTGCCTTTCAGCGTCCACGTCCCGCTTTGCAAGACGTATTTCTGGATCTGACCCGAGCTCGCATCGTTCGCCGCCACGTACAGCGTGTCTGGCGCGGTGCCGGTGGTGCCCAGACGGACAAAGGCAATGCCTCGGAAATTGTTGACGGTCGTGGCGCTCACTGCGGTGGCCGTCACCTGCCCCGATTGCGGCAAGCCCGTCCCGATCGAGCTCAGCGTGTTCTTGCTGGCGATCGACACCAACAGCTGGCCATTCGCAATCGCCAATCCCTGCGTGTTGGCCAGCACCTTCTTCTTGGCGTCCACGATGGAGAGCGCGTTGACGCCGCTGGACGTTGCGAACCAGACGCCGCCATTGGGATCGTCGGTGGCTTTTCCGCTCGACCACACCCCGGTGCAGTCGTTGCTGATCGCGCTGCGAATCACGTCGCCGTCATAGGCCAGGGTGCCGAGCTTGATGAGTTGGCTGGTACCCGCCACGTCCACCATCGCCACCGCGCGACTGACCACATTGGCCTTGGTACCCGTGAGAATGGTCGTGCCGGGCGCGGACGCATAACCGGGCACTGCCAGACATTGGCCGTTGGCCGAACGGGTGAGCAAGCCTTCCGATCCGGCCCCGCCGGTGGTGAGCGGCGTGGCAACGGAGGACAGCGCGACGCTGTTGCCGCCATTGGCCGGTTTGCCGTCAGCGCCGTACTCGTCGAGAAACACCGATTTCGCACTGGCTTCCGTGCCGACGCGGTACACCACGAAATTGCCGGCCTTGAAGGCGGCAGACCACGCATCCAGCGGCACGGCCAGCGCGGCGACGACGGCCAAGGTGGCCGCGGCGGTGGCGCGGATCGGGAAAACGGCGGTTTTGTGGGTCGAGTTCACGGCAGGGATCGCTTCATTAGGGGAATTGGTTGCAAAGCGATGCAATTTGCCTATGACATGTGTCAGTGGCGTGACGGCCTTGTAAGACGCGGACTTACCCGCGCCGCCGACGCCAAATAGAGTGCTTGGTCTAGTGGCGCGAAACGTGTTGAAGCAGCCAAAGCCGCGCCGCGCTGTACACTTCGCCTTCATGAGCCTGTTTGCGAGATTTTCGTGGCCTGGCGTCCTGTCAAGGCTCATCAGACCGTTGCCGCAAAGTCCGCAAGCAGTTTCCCTTTTCCGGCAACTGCGCATGGGGCTTTCCCGTGCGCGACCGCCGATATCGTGAATCCCACCACTTCTGTTCATGGCCGTTGATACGGCGGGCCAGTCCCGCACCAGTTTTGACCTCAAGAGCGCACAGTTGCCGGTGGTGGCCGTGGTGCTCAAGAGCACGGATATCCCCGCATTCGCAGCCGATCTGGCGGCGCGTGTCGCCGACGATCCGGAGTTCTTCGACAACGACCCGGTACTGATCGATCTGGCCGCCCTGCGCGAAGCAGAAGAGCCGATCGACTTTGCCGCGCTCATCGAAGAATTGCGCAAGCACCACACGCAGCCCGTCGCCGTGCGCGGTGGCAACAGCGAACAGATGCAGGCCGCACACGATGCCGGATTGATTGCCGCGCCCGATGCGCCGACCCGTGAGAAATCCGCCAAACCCGCGCGCGAGGCCGAACCCGAGGTCCGCGAAGTCATCCGTGAGGTGATTCGCGAGGTCGAGGTGCCGGTGGAAGTGCAGGGCAGCGGGGGCGTGCCCACCGTCGTGGTCGACAAGCCGCTGCGCTCGGGCCAGCAGGTCTATGCGCGCGGTGGCGATCTGGTGGTGATGGCGGTGGTCAGCTTTGGCGCCGAGGTGATTGCCGACGGCAACA
>CALMCS010000188.1 GCA_937862875.1 uncultured Comamonadaceae bacterium | reverse complement strand
TTGCTGTTTTTCGCAGGTGAAAAATAGTC
Organism: uncultured Comamonadaceae bacterium; assembly: GCA_937862875.1. Classification (GTDB taxonomy): domain Bacteria; phylum Pseudomonadota; class Gammaproteobacteria; order Burkholderiales; family Burkholderiaceae_C; genus Diaphorobacter_A. The sequence goes on along the minus strand of CALMCS010000188.1, from coordinate 16,450 downwards.
CGCCCAGACCATTCAGTGGCTCAAAACCACTCAACGCGCAGCAGGCGGCAAATGGTTCTCCAGCCATTCATCCACATGCTCCACCCCGAACCCTGAAAACGGCTTTTGCACCGCCACCACGTAGATTCGATCGTAAAACTCCAGTACCGGAGAGAGCACGCGGTAGAGCTGGTCGGCTTCCATCGAGGTGGAGATGGCGTAGACGTTGTGGGACAGGCGGGTCCAGCTGGGAAAGGCGTGGAGCAACTTGGCGATGGCTCCGCGGTTGGTGTCGGAAACCAGTTCGTAAGTGATGAGGAAAACGGTCATTTGCCTCTCCTAATCCGTGCCAGAGTTTTCACATACTAACTATTTGTGACAACACTGCATAGTAAAAAATATCGATCTATCTCCCTCTAATAGAAGTTGTTTTCGCTGGATTTTTCGCCGAAGCAGGACGATTGATACGAATAAATGTGACTATTTGTACGGATGAAAAGAACAAACCGCGCCGCTGTGAGGCGGGCGGTTTGCGGGGCTTGCTTCAGCGCTCGGAATGGCGCGAAGCAGCGAGGGTCAGATCAGTTCAGATCACATAAGGCCGGGTCAGGCCGAGCCGACTCCGGACAGTTGCGCGCCTACCGGGATCGGGGCGGGTGGCGGACGCTTCACCGTGTTGAGTGGGTTGATGAACAAAGCCATGAAGGCACCGAATCCCAGCAGTCCGGCCGAAATCATGAAGGGCAGGGAGTAGCTTCCTGTGGTCTGGATGAGGTAGCCGAAGACGACTGGCGAGATCATTCCCGCGATGCCGAAGCCGGTGTTCATCATTCCCGATGCGGTGCCCGCGTAGTCGCCGGCGATGTCGATGGGCAGGCTCCAGAGCACGGCGTTGGTGAGTTCCAGGCAGAAGAACGAGGCGGCGAGGAGCAGCACAGCGTTCATGGCGCTTTCTGCGGAGATCATCGGGACCATGAAGATCAGTGCGCCGACCATGCCCACGACAAGTACCGAGATGCGCGCAAAGCGCAGGTTGCCGGTGCGTTTGTAGAGCTTGTCGGAGATGACTCCGCCCAGTGTGTCGCCGATCACGCCGGCCATCAGTGGCAGGGCGGTGTACATCGCCATTTCCTTGAGGTTGAAGCCGCGTGCGTCCTTCAAGTACGAGGGCAGCCAGGTGAGGAAGACCCACAGCGTCCAGCCGTAGCAGAAGTCCACGAGCGTGACTTTCCACATACCGCCCATCAGTCGCTTCCAGGGTGTTGGGCCTTTTTCCTGCTTGGGTTTTTCTACGCGGCCTTCGTTGATTTCAGCGAGTTCTGCGGCGGTGATGCGCGGGTGTTCCTGCGGTGTGTCGCGGAAGGTGAACCAGTAGAGAACGGTCCAGGCGAGGCTGACGATGCCCAGCACAATGAACGATTCACGCCAGCCTGCGATGGCGATGATGAACACCACCAGTGGCGGCGTAACCGCACCGCCGAGGCGCGAGAACGAGTGCGTGATGCCCTGTGCGAAGCCGCGCTGCGATACCGGAATCCAGTAGGTGAAGGCGCGTGTGGCGGTGGGGAATGCGCCGCCTTCGCCGAGGCCCAATGCCAGGCGCAGGATCAGCAGCGCAACCAGTGATCCGACGAAGCCGGTCAGCAAGGTGGCCGCGCCCCAGATCAGCGACAGCACCACCAGCACTTTGTGCGGACCGAATCGATCGGCCAGCCAGCCGCCCATGATCTGCATGGCTGCATACGGATAGGCGAATGCCGAGAACACGAGGCCGAGCTGCAGATTGCTCAGGCCCATTTCCTCCTTGATCATCGGTGCCGCCACCGACATGTTGACCCGGTCGATATAGGCGATGAAGTACATCAGGCACATCACGCCCAAAATCAGATGATGGGTTTTGACTCTACGTTGCATGTTTGTCTCCTTGGGTCCTTGTCCTTGCATCGAAGCAGGCGGACCTTGGTTCACTCACGGTAAATGGCGGTGGCGCTTGGGCGCTCTATCCGCACGCGAACACAGGCAATAGGTCGCAGTCGTTTTGGGTACTGCAATCGAGAGCGACTCACTCCTTTCGACAAAAAATGGGTGGGTACGCCACGGGGTTGAACACCACGTGTGCGCAGCACTTTCAGGCGGGCTGATCCAGCAATCGCAGTCGCTGCAATTTCCCGGAGGGGCCGCGCGGCAGTTCATCCATGAGCACGAAGCGGCTCGGACATTTGTAGTTGCCGAGCTCGGCCAGGCAGTGGCGGCGCAGGTCGGCGGCGTCGAATTCCGCGCCGTCGCGCATCACCAGATAGACGGCGATTTCCTGGCCGTATTCCGGATGCGGAACGCCCACGGCTGCAGCGTCCAATACCTTCGGATGTTTGAGCACGGCCTCATCGATTTCGCGTGGGGCGATGTTCTCGCCGCCCTTGATGATGAGTTCCTTGGAGCGCCCCGTGACGAAGAAGAATCCGTCCGCGTCCTGAAAGCCGATGTCGCCGGTGCGCAGCCAACCATCGGTGGTGAAGGACTCCTTCGTGCGCACGGGGTCCTTGTAGTAGCCGAGCATCACGTTCGGGCCTTGCAGCACGATCTCTCCGCGCTCGCCTGTGGGCAGAAAGCGTCCATCGATATCCATGACCGCGCCGAGCGCACCCGTGGGTCGTCCGACGCTGCCCACGCGCCGCTGCGCTGCATCCAGCGGATTGCTGAAGGAGGGCGCTGCGGTTTCTGTGAGCCCCATGGTCTCGATGATGCCGAGGCCGAACCGGGCCTCGAACGCGCGGTGGTGTTCCGGTGCCAACGCTGCCGATGCGGAGCGGCAGAATTTGAGACGCGACAGATCACGCCCACCAGCGCCTGCTTCGTCGTTCAACAGGTAGGCGATGATGGTCGGCACCACATTGATCCACGTGCATTGAAATTGGCACACATCCGCCCAGAACGTCTTGGCCGAAAACTTCGCGGCCATGACCAGCGAGCCGCCATGGAACAGCGGCGTGATCAGCGCCACCACCAGCGCGTTGATGTGGTACAGCGGCAGCGACACCATCACGCGGTCGCTCTCGCTCAGCTGGTGCGCATCGGTCGTGCTGTTGGCGTTCGCCAGCAAGTTCGCGTGGCTCAGCAGCACGCCCTTGGGGACGCCGGTCGTGCCCGAGGTGTACATGATGAGTGCGGGCTCGTCGGGCTGAATCTGGTGTGCCATCAGGCTGCCAGAACGCGCGCTGTCGGTCGATCCGAGCAGTGGGCCGACCAACGGCACATGCATCGATTCCGGATCGCAGACCACCACCGTCACGGCGCGATCCAGTTGATTCAGCGCCTGCGTGAGCGTCGGCAGATGCTCCTTGCTGGTGAACACCAGACGCGTGTCGGAATGTCCGAGCACATGCACCAGTTGCGACGGTTGGCTCAGCAGATTGACGGGGTTGACCACCAGTCCGCTGGCCATGATCGCCAGCAGCAGAATCGCTGGCAGCGGCCCGTTGGGCATGTAGACGGAGACCTTGTCGCCGGGTTGCAGCCCGATCGCGTCCAGGTTCTCGCGCAGCTTCTGGGTCTCGTCTCTGAGTTGTTGAAAGGAGAGCTCTGCGGCGTTGTGCGCGTTGAGCATGAAGGCCGCGGAGCCCCGTTCTTCGGCGCGGGTGTCGATCAGCTCCGCGAGGTTGCGCAGTTGCTTTTTGACCGTCATACACCGTACCTCCGGAAGTAGTCGCCGAGCATGTCTTCGACGGAGGGTTTGTTCTCCGCAATGGTGCGCGCCACGCGCGTCACGTTCATGTACTGGCGGTAGTTCATGTTGTCCGAGAAGTTGTTGCCACCCCAGGTGCCGCAACCCATGGACAGCGAAAACGGCAGGCCGTTGTTGAAGTTGCCGCCGGTGGCAAAGCAGTGCGCCTGGTTCAGAATCACGCGCGCCACGGGCAGGTTCTGCGCGATGTAGAGGGCCTGCTCGTCGTCGTCCGAATGCAGGCTCACCGAGTGCCCCGCACCCATGAAGCCGTAGATCTTGCGTACCAGGCTGCAGGCATCGTTGAAGGTCGACGCGGCATACACGGTCAGCACGGGAGAGAGCTTTTCGCCAGAGAACGGGTGGTCGTAACCCACGCCGGTTTCCTCCACCATCAACACGGTGGGAACGTCCAGTGCGATGCGGCCTCGCCAGTCGATCTCGGCCAACTGCGCGATGACCTGGGCCGACTTGCCGGTGATCACTTCGCTCAGTTTTCCGTTCTTCCACATCACGGATTGCAGGCGTGCTTTCTCGTCAGAGGTCAGCAGCAGTGCGCCTCGGTCGCTCATGGCCTTGAGCATGTCGCCGCGAATCGCGTCCAGCACCACCATGCTGTTTTCCGAAGAGCAACTGGTGGCGTTGTCAAAGGTCTTCGACGCGATGATCAGACTGGCCGCCTGCTGCGCATCGGCCGAGCTGTCGATGATCGATGCCACGTTGCCAGCGCCCACACCGAATGCGGGCGTGCCGCAGGTGTAGGCCATGCGCACATTGGCCTGCGAGCCCGTGGCCACCACCAGATCGGCCTGGCGCATGAGTTCGGCGGTCAGCGCTTTGCTGATGGGGCTGGGCAGGCTCTGGACCAGGTCCACCGGCAAATGGCATTTGCGCAATTCGGCGTGGATGAAGTCCACCAGCATCTGGCTCACGCCGAGGCCCTTGGGGGAGGGCGCGACGATCACCGCGTTGCCGCACTTGAGCGCATTGATGATGTTGTTGGCAGGCGTTGCGCCGGGGTTGGTCGATGGGGTGATGGCGGCCACCACACCCACGGGGCGTGTGAACTCGGTGATGCCCTTGGACTTGTCTTCGAGCGTCACACCATGGGTGCGCACGCCCTTCAGATCGCGCAGCAGTCCCAGCGTCTTGCGGTGGTTCTTGGTGATCTTGTCGTCGACATTGCCGAGGCTGGTTTCGCGCACGGCGAGTTCGGCGAGTTGGCGATTGCGACCGGGCTCCATGATGGCCCAGCCGGCTGCGGCGACCGCGTCGTCCAGACTTTGCTGGCCGAGTTGCGCGAAGCTCGATTGGGCGATGCGCGCCCGCCGAATGAGATCTCCGACGACCTGTTCCGCTGCCTGCAGCTGAACTGTTTTGGCCTCCTGCACTTCCATGGCTTGCTCCTTGAATATCGTTATCTGGCTGAGTCGAAGATCAAGCCGTTAGAGCCGTGGTGTCAGCAGATCGAACCGGTTGCTGCCTGCGCCGCTCTCGTGCCTGTCTGAGATGCAGACTAGGCGTTTGGCGGATTTGCGAGTCCCGTTTTTTGCGTTTTGTGAGATGTGCGGGGCAATCCGGATTCAAAAGTGCATTTTTCGGGACAAGATCGCGGCATGCCTGTCATCCGACGCGGGCTGAGACCTATAGAACCTTGACCAAAAAAACCGATAAGACAATCATTGCCACCAGCCGAGCAACGGGTGCAACGCCATGACATCGACCCAATCCAACGCCGCAGCGGTACGCGCATTTCGCATCGTCGAATTGCTCGCGCAGGCCCGCGAGCCGTTGACGCTCATGGAGATCAGCACGCAGATGGATTTGCCCAAACAGTCGGTGCACCGCCTGCTCAAGCAGCTGGAGAGCGCCTGGCTGGTGAATCGCGACGGGCCCGGAAAACACTATGTGTGCTCCAGCCGCGTGCGCCAGATGGCGATCAATCTATTGATGACCACCGGCCCGGCGGCCGCGCGCCGCGCCATTCTTCAAGAGATGGCGGACAAGGTGCAGGCCAGTTGCAACCTCGCCATCTCGAGTGGCGACGCCGTGGTCTATTTAGATCGCGTCGAGGCCAACTGGAGCGCCAGCGCCAAGCTCACGCCCGGCACACGCGTGCCGTTTCATTGCACGGCGAGCGGCAAGTTGCTGATGAGTTTGCTGCCCAAGCAGCAGCGCGAAAAGATGCTGCGGCGTCTGCCCCTGCGGCGCTGGACCGATCTGACGATTTCGGATGCGGACGCGCTGCGCACCGATCTGGAAGAGACGCGCAAACGCCGCCTCGGCCTCAACATGGGGGAATACATTCCCGGCGTGGTGGCCGTGGCGGTGCCGGTCATGTTGAACGCCAAACGCGCCAGCGCGGCCGTGGCCATTCAGGCGAGTGCGCAGCAATTCACCATGCCGGAGCTGATGCTGTGGGTGCCCGAATTGCGCAAGGTGGCGGAACGCCTCGCGCAGACATTTGATGTGGCTGACGAGCGGGTTCCCGACAGCCTGTAGCGCCACCCGGTGCGCTCGGCGAGGGTTAGCTTCTGGTGTTGAAGAGGTGCGGGAGCTGCGGCGCGGAGACGGCCGCGGCGGCGGAGCGAAGCAGCTCCGAGAGTTGCGCCTCGGACGCGGACTTGTCCCACTGCGATTGCGACATCGCGATGTTCAGCGCGCCGATCGCACAGCCTTGCGCATCCAGAATCGGGACGGCCGTCGAAATATCGTCGAGGTACAGCTCGTTGTGCGTGATGGCGTAGCCGGCCTGCTTGAACTTGGCCAGGCGGGCCTTGATTTTCTTGGGCGTGTGGATGGTGCTGGGCGTGTGCTTGACCAGCTGACTGCGCTCCAGCAGCGCGTCCACGGTCGCTTCGTCCCATGTGGACATCATGGCCAGACCCGGTGCGGTGCAATAGGCTGGCAGGCGAGTGCCGACGATCACGTTCGGGTTCATGACGTTGCGGCTCACGATGCGCGAGACAAAGACGATGTCGGCTCCATCGGGCACGGTGAGATTGCAGACCTCGCCGGTATCACGCGCGAGTCGTTGGAGCACTTGCGACGTGCGCTGCACCAGCTCGTTGGAGGCCAGATAGTGATAAGTGAAATCGAGCAGGCGAACCGACAGTTCGTATTTGCGCGTGCTCGGATCCTTGATGAGATAGCCCAATGCGGTGAGCGTGTGGGTGAAGCGCTGCACCGAGCTGTTGTCCAGCTCGGCGAGCGCCGCAATCTCGGTCAGCGAGAGCTGCCGCTTGGAGCCGTCAAAAACAGTCAATACCTTCATCGCCTTTTCGACGGATTGAACGTACAAAGAGGATTCGGTATCTGGAGTGGAGGCGGCTCGTTTGGTCGTCATGCCTCCTATTTTCCCCGAAACACGGGTGGGCGTTTTTGTTTGAACGCGAGCGCTGCCTCCTTGAAGTCTTCGCTGCGGTCGGCGCGCACCACCATGGCATCGAGTTCGGGGCGCAGATTCTCGACCTGACCCGCCAGAATGGCATTGAGTTGGGCCTTGGAGCCCGCGATCGACAGCGGCGCGGCAGAGGCCATCGGCGCGCCGAATTCGAATGCGGCGTCCACCGCATCGCCCTCGGTCAGTGCATCGATGAAACCCACGGCGTGGACCTCCGTCGCGGGGTAGAGCGCGGCCTCATACAACCAGCGGCGGGCGTTCGATGAGCCGATCATCCATGCCAGACGCTGCAACTGGATCGTCGGGTACACCAGACCCAGCTTGGCCACGGGCACGCCCACGCGCGCCGACATGTCGCCCACGCGGAAGTCGCAGCACATGGCCAGACTGCAACCACCGCCCACACAAACGCCCGAGATCGCGGCGATCACCGGTTTGGCGGTGGATTGCAGGACGGCATAGCACTCCTGAATCCGCGCGCGCCAGCGGTCCTTTTCGGCTTCATCGGTGATGGCAGAGAACGCCACCACGTCGTCGCCGGCGCAGAAATGTCCGCCCGCACCGGTGACCACGATCAGCTTGACGGTGGAGTCCTGGCCCAGCGTCTCGAGCGCGGATTTCAGATCGGTCCATGCCGCGAAGTCGCAGGCATTGCGGCGATGCGGACGGTTGATGGTGATGAGTGCACGGCCTTCGCCGCGCCGTTCAATGAGGATTTCCGATGCCAATTCAGTCCACCTTGATGTTGTTGTCTTTGATTGCCTTGTCCCATTTTTGCAGTTCCTGGGTCAGGGCTTGCGTGGCTTCGTCCTGCGTCGAGCTCATCGGCTCCACACCGAGGACGAGAAAGCGCGATTTGATCTCGGGCTGCATGGCGATTTTCGAGAGCTCCTGATTCAGCCGCTGCAAGATCGGCTTGGGCGTTGCCGCAGGGGCCAGCACGGCGTAGGTGGAGGCGACCTCGAAACCCGGCAAGCCGGCTTCGGCGGTGGTCGGTACATCGGGCATCGCGGCGATGCGCTCCTTCGTTGCGACGGCTAACGGGCGGATCTTGTTGGTCTTCACATTGGCGACCGTCGTCGGCACGGTGGAGAGCATGACCTGTACCTGTCCCGCCATCAAATCCGTCATCGCGGGCGATGCGCCGCGATAAGGAATGTGCAGCATGCTGATGCCGGCCTGCTTCTTGAGCATTTCGCCGGCCACATGTTCGATCGACCCGTTGCCGGATGAGCCGAAGTTCAGGCCCGCCGGTTTGGCCTTGGCCTGCTGAATCAGCTGCTTGACATTGGTGGCAGGGACGGCTTCGTTCACCACCAGCACCAGAGGCAGATAACCCACCAGCGAAACGCCAGCGAAATCCTTGTTGAGCTGATAACCGGTGGTGGCCGGGAACAGCAAACCATTCATCGCATAGCTGGTGATGGGCGCCATCAACAGGGTGAGGCCATCGGGCTGAGACTTGGCCACAAACTGCGCGCCGATGTTGCCGGATGCGCCGCCCTTGTTGTCCACGACGACCGGCTTGCCGAGCGCGTCACCGAGCTTCTGCGCCAGCATTCGGCCCACGGCGTCGACCGCGCCGCCCGCGGGGTAGCCCACCACCATCGTCACTTGACGCGATGGGTATTCCGATGACGCCTGTGCAGACACGCAGGCCAAGGCCATGAGTGCGGCTGCAGCGAGTTGAGAAATGCGTTGTGTCATGGTGCTTCAACTCCGGGTTGTCTCGGCATCCCACGCGCCGTTGACGGTTTTGGAAAGATCGTTCTTGCGAATGCGCTGGGTCGGCGTCTTGGGGAATTCGTCGATGAATTCGATGAAGCGCGGCACCTGGAAGTGCGGCATTCTGGGCGCGCACCAGGCGTGCAGATCGGCGGCTGCAAGGGCCGCGTTGTCGGTCAGGCGAACGAACAGTTTGATTTCCTCGTCACCCAGATCGCTGGGCACGCCGACCACTGCGCACTCGGCAATTTCGGGGTGCTCGCCAATCACACGTTCCACTTCCCATGCGGAGATGTTGATGCCGCGTCGGCGCACGATGTCCTTCTTGCGACCGGCGAAATAGAGGAATCCGTGCTCGTCGCTGCGCGCCAGATCGCCGCTGCAGAACCAGTCGCCTTTCTTCGCGGATGCGGTGGCGGATTCGTTGCGGAAGTAGCCCAGAAATTGCAGACCGGGGACCTCCGAGCGCACGCAGATTTCTCCGGGTTGGCCCACCGGGACTTCGTTGCCGTCGTCATCGGTGAGCTTCACGTCGAAGTACGACAGCGGCTTGCCGATCGAGAACTTCGGACCCTGCGGGTTCACCGTCACGAAGGTGATCATTTCCGAGAGTCCGTAGCCTTCGCGCATCTCCACGCCAAAGCGTTCGGCGAACACATCCCAGACTTCCGGCGGGCAACCGCCACCCCAGGCGATGCGCACGTCGTGGTCGCGATCGTTGTCTTTCGGCGCTTGCTTGAGCAGCATCGGCAGCACGCCGCCGAGATAGTGGATGTGCGTGACGCGGTGGCTGCGGCACTGATCCCAGAATTGCGAGGCGCTGAACTTTTCCACCATCGCCAGGGTGATGTTTTCCAGCATCGCGGCAATGCAGACGGCAACGCCCGCACCGTGGTGCAGCGACTCCCACAGCAGGAACACGTCGCCCGCCTTGGCACCGGTCAGCTGGAGCGTGCCCATGGGGCCGGCGCGCAGCGTGCGGTCGGACTTGTTCACGCCCTTGGGCGCGCCGGTGGTGCCGGAGCTGGGCGTGAGCGCAATGATGTCGTCGGCTGCGGGTTCGACCGCAGGCGGGGCGCTGTTCGCGTGCTCGATCAAGGCGTTGAAGTCGTCGCTTTCACCGCCGCGCCAAAGCATCATTTCCACAGGCTGCTTGAGCGCGATCTCACCCAGCGCATCGGCATACGCGGTGTCGACGATCAGAGCGCGCGGCTCGAAGGTGTCGAACGGGTAGGCGAGCGATGCGCCCTTGAAGGCGGTGTTGATCGGCACGCGCACCAGGCCGACTTTGGCGAGCGCCAGAATCGCCACCAGATGATCTGGGTGGCTCGGCAGCATGAGTGCGACGCGGTCACCGCGCTGCAGGCCGCGTTCGAGCAAGCCGTTGGCGAAGCGATTCACCAGCGAGTCGAGTTCGCCGAAGGTGTAGTCGCGATTCTGGAATTTCAGCGTGACGAAGTTCGGATCTTCCTTGGCACGGCGATCCATGATGCGGCGCAGTGTGTCGTCGCCGACCACGGGCATGGGAATGTGTGAGTCGTTCATTGCTTCTTCGCTCCGAGTGTGTGTCCGCGTGCGGCCATGAAGTTTTCCATCTGGCGCGCAGGTTCGCCCGATCCGTAGGACACGCGATGCGAGGCGATGGCGGCGTCGATGGTGTGTTGAAACCCGGCTTCGGTCATGTCGGCAAACCAGGCGCGATCGAGGCGCATGGCAATCGGTGCCTTGGCCGCGAGTTGTTCGGCAATTTCCAGCGCCTTGGGCAAGACCTCTGCGCGATCGACGATGTGGTGAATCACGCCGATGTGATGGCATTCGGCGGCCAGCATGAGGCGACCGGTCAGCGTCAACTCGATGGTGCGCGACATGCCCAGCATCTCTTTCATGATCCACGGACCGGTGATGCTGGCGATGCCGGAGTTGATCTCCGGCTGGCCCATCTTCACGTCGCTGTGGCCGACACGGATATCGCACAGCAGCGCCACCTGGAACGCAGATCCGGCAGCGACGCCGTTGAGCGCGGCGATGACCGGTTTGGTCAGGCGGCGCAGCGTGGCGTAGAAGGTTTCCCACTCGCGGATCCACTCTTCTGCGCGGTCCGCGTCGAAGCTGTGTGCCTCGCTCATGTCCTGCCCCGCGGAGAACGCACGGTCCCCTGCACCGGTGATGACGATCGCGCCAATGTCCGGATTCTGGTCGTAGCTTTTGAGCGCTTCAACGATCTGGTCGCGCATCGGTTTGTCCCATGCGTTGAGCTTTTCCGGCTTGTTCAAAGTGATCAGGCCGACGCGGTTTTGCGTGTGGAGAAGTACGGGATTCATTATTGCATTGCGATAGTTGAAATTGCATTGCAATGTAAATCAAGAAATTTGAAAAGGTACATAGGGTTTACGCGTATGCATGTTTCATGCCTTTTTTGGGGCATTGCGATGGCGTGGCGTCGCCCCAAGTTGGTGAGCGTTGGTTGCGAGTGCGTGGCGCGCGGAGACGCCCGGGATGCGTGGCTTTTTTGCGCCGGCGATGGGGCGCAAATCTGCGAGCCTTGTGGGTTGGTTGTCGATACGATGGCGACGCCGTGGCGGTGAATGCCAACGCGCGCAGAGCCCGTCCATTCAATGGTTACGCTTGATCACTTCATACGCGACGCTTTGCGTTAAGGTCGCGTGTTACGGTATTTCGTATGGAACAAAAAGGATTGCAAGCAATGCAAAAGAAGTCGTCGCTGAAGATTTTGGGAATCACTGCCGCGCTGTTGATGGCGGGTTGTACATCGTTCGCGCCCCAGAGTAGTGCGCCGCAGACACCTCCGCCAATCGGAGCGTCCACAGCGCCCGTGGGGGATATTTGCAATACGCAGGCCGCGCAATGGGCCGTGGGTCAGATGCCGACGGCGAAGGTGACGGAGGATGCGCGAGTGCGTTCTGGCTCGCGCATGGCACGCGTGCTGCGGCCCGGGCAGATGGTGACGAAGGAGCTCGATCGGCAGCGCCTGAATCTGGAGCTGGATGCTGCCGGAAAGATCATCGCGGCGCGTTGCGGTTGATGTGAATCGGAACCACCTCGCGCCGCTGGATGACGTGCGCGGCTTTTACGGCGCGAGAAAGATCGATTGCAGGTCGCTCAGAAAATCGAACCCACGCTCTGTGGGTTGGATCTTCAGGCCATTGCGGGTGATGAGGCCCTTGGTCTCTGCTTCCTTGAGTCCGGCCTCGATGCTGGACAGTGGCGTGCCGGTGCGCTCCACAAAATCCTGCAGCGAAAAACCAGCGCGCAAGCGCAGCGCGTTGAGCATGTATTCGAACGGCAGGTCCGAGCGGCGCACGTCGTCATCCTGCGCAATCGCCTGACCGGCGAGCGCGCCCGCCATGTAGCGATTCGGATCACGCAGTCGCACCTGGCGCACCACGCGGTGTGCAAAGCTGAGCTTGCTGTGCGCGCCTGCACCAATGCCGAGGTAGTCGCCAAACTCCCAGTAGTTGGTGTTGTGCCAGCACTCGTGATTGGGGCGCGCGTAGGCCGATATTTCGTAGCGATTCATGCCCGCGGTACCGGTCAATTCGGTGATGCGGTCGAGCATGGAGTACGCGGTGTCGTCGTCGGGAATGACCGGCGGGAACTTGGCGAAATAGGTGTTGGGCTCGATCGTCAAATGGTAGACCGAGAGATGCGGCGGCGCGAACGACAGCGCGGTGTGCAGGTCACGTTCCAGATCGAGCAGACTCTGGCCCGGAAGCGCATACATGATGTCGAGATTGAACGTGTCGAACGACTGTGCGGCTTCTTCCACGGCGGCCAGAGCCTGCGCGCGGTCATGCACACGGCCCAGGGCCTTGAGGTAGCGGTCGTCGAAGCTTTGCACGCCGATCGACAGGCGCGTCACGCCCGCCGAGCGGTAGGCGCGAAAGCGTTCTTTCTCGAAGGTGCCGGGGTTGGCCTCCATCGTGATTTCGCAATCGGCTTCAAGGCGCAGGCGTGCGCGCACGTCGCTCAGCAAGCGGTCGATCGATTGCGGCGAGAACAGGCTCGGTGTTCCGCCGCCGATGAAAATGCTGTGTACCGTGCGGCCCCAGATGAGCGGCAATGCGGCTTCCAGATCGGCCATCAGTGCATCGAGGTATTGCTGCTGCGGCGCTTCACCGCGCGGCTCATGCGAGTTGAAATCGCAGTACGGGCACTTCTTGAGACACCAGGGCAGATGGATGTACAGCGACAGCGGCGGCAGGCTTTTCAGTTGCAGCATGCCGACGCGCATGTAGTCCTGAACGGGTTTCAGCGACTTGCCGATGACCTGTTCGCCGTTGTCGGACGAGATGATGGGAATGCTCACGCGGATGTTCCTTGTTCTTCGGTGCTGCGCTCAGAGCCAGTTGTCACGGAGCAGCTCCAGCATCAGGCGGGTCGCGCGACCACGGTGGCTGTAGCCATTCTTGACGGCGGTAGGCAGTTCGGCAAACGTGTGGCCCAGCTCTGGCACGAACATGACCGGATCAAAACCGAAGCCATTGGTGCCACGCGGCTCACGCGTGATTTCTCCGCGCACGCGGCCCACGGCGATGAGTGGCTCGGGGTCTTGCGGGCTGCGTACGGCGACCAGCGTGCTCACCATGGTGGCGCGGCGGTTGTCGATGTTCGCCATTTGCTCGATCAGGGCGCGCACGTTGTTGGCGTCGCCTTTTTCGTAGCCGAACTGCGTCGCGTAGTACGCGGTCTGCACGCCCGGCAGGCCGCCGAAGGCTTCGATGCAGATGCCGGCGTCGTCGGCAATCGCCGGCAGGCCGGTGTGCGCGGAGGCGAAGCGGGCCTTGGTCAGCGCGTTTTCAACGAAGGTGTGAAAGGGCTCTTCGGCTTCGCCGACGCCGAGCTGCGATTGCGGGATCAGCTCCACGCCAAGCGGCTCGAGCATGTATTGCAATTCAGCGAGCTTGCCTTTGTTGTTGGATGCGAGAACGAGTTTCATGGGAATCTATGAGCGGCCTCTTCGCGGAACGAAGAGGCGGGGAAAAGCAGTGATGAAGGCGATGAATGCGGGGACAGCGGATGCGAATCAGGCGAGCGCCTGGTTTTGCAGCGCGATCAATTCGGAGATGCCTTTTTCGGCCAGGTTCAGCAGTTGGTCCATTTCCTTGCGCGAGAAGGCGGCACCTTCCGCCGTTCCCTGCACTTCGATGAAGTGGCCCGCTCCGGTCATCACCACGTTCATGTCGGTGTCGCAGGCGACGTCTTCGCGGTATTCCAGATCGAGCATGGGCTGCGTGTCCACAATGCCGACGGAGATCGCGGCGACGCTGGCGATGATCGGCGATTGTGTGATCGCGCCCTTGTTCAACAGGCTGGTGACCGCATCGTGCGCGGCCACCCACGCGCCGGTGATGGCCGCGGTGCGCGTGCCTCCGTCGGCCTGGATGACGTCGCAATCGAGCTGGATGGTGCGCTCGCCGAGCAGTTTCAGATCGAACGCCGCGCGCAGGCTGCGGCCGATCAGGCGCTGGATTTCCTGCGTGCGACCGGTCTGCTTGCCGCGTGCGGCCTCGCGGTCGCTGCGGGTGTGTGTGGCGCGTGGCAGCATGCCGTATTCGGCGGTCAACCAGCCTTCGCCGCTGCCGCGCTTGTGAGGCGGCACGCGTTCTTCGACCGATGCGGTGCACAGCACCTTGGTGTTGCCGAACTCGATCAGCACCGAGCCTTCGGCGTGCATCGTGTAGTTGCGGGTGATGCGCACGTTGCGCAGCTGGTCATTGGCGCGGTCGGTGCGGACGAATGAGGTGGCGGAGGTGGTGGTTGCGGTATCGGTCATGTAGTGGTGCTCCAACGGTCGGCGCCATGGCGCGGCCGCCTCGAATGGGGGAGGGACAGTGAGGAACGAATGTCCCGCTTGGGCCTGCGAACAGGCGGTCAGGAATGGGGCGTTGGACCCGAGCGTAGCGGGTGACGGTCATCAGTACCGTGCGCTTGGGGGCAGAGGCTCCATTGAACCATCAAGCCCGTAATTGTGCGCTTTTCAGGTTCTGCGCGCAGCGGAGGTGCGGCGAATGGCCTCGTTGATCTCGGCAATCGAGCGCTCAATCGCCTCGTCGTCCAGATCGTCGATTTCTTCCGAAAAGCTGCTGTCCATCAGGCCGGCCTGAATGGTGGAGGCGAACACGTCTTCGCTGATGCTGTCGGTCGAGATGCCCAGCGTCGAGGAAAACTGATCGGGCGTTTCCCACTCCATCGCGACCACGGTCACGTTGTCGCTGGAGCTGCCTGCGTGGCGCAGCGCGTCTTCCACCAGGGTGGGAACCGCTTCGGATACCGCGGCCTTGCTCAGTTCGCGGGCGATCTTTTCGTCGTCGAGCGAGCCCCACAAGCCGTCGGAGCACAGCAGCAGGCGATCGCCCTGTTCGAGCAGCACGGGTTCGCTGATGTCGAACACGGGTTTGGACGGCGAGCCGAGGCAGGTGAACAGCACGTTGCGGTTCACGTTTTCAAGGCCCTGGAACGAGGCGTTGCGCAGTTCCAGATAGGAGTGATCGCGGGTGCGGGTGACCATCTGGCCGGCGCGCACCATGTACAGGCGCGAATCACCGCAGTGGATCCAGGTCGCGCGACCGTCCTGCACCACGGCCACCACGATGGTCGTGCGCGGTGAATCACCGAGCGAGCGGTCGCTGGTGTAGCGCAGGATCTGGTGGTGTGCGGCGAGCAGCGACGCGGTCAGGAAGGCGGGCACATCGGCCAGCGAAGGCTTGGCCTCGCGCTGAAAGAAGGCGGATACGGTCTGAATCGCGATTTGAGCGGCGACCTCGCCATCGGGATGGCCGCCCATGCCGTCGGCCAGCACAAACATGCCGGCTTCCCGCGTGTAGCAGTAGCCCATGCGGTCTTCGTTTTTTTCACGTCCGCCGCGGCGGCTGATTTGAAAAACTGAAAATTTCATTGCACTTTTCCTGGGCCGCTGCCAACTTTCAGACCATTGTTGCGGGTATCCGACACCAGCGTGTCGAGCTGCAGGCGCATTTTCTCGGCCACCGTCAGCTTGGTATAGCGGCGCTCGCCTTCGCGGCTCAGCTCTTTTTGCAGCGCAAACACCGATTGCGGGCGAGACAGCGGATCGAGGGCCATGCACCACTCGACCACTTCGATCAAGTTGTCGGAGTACAGGCCACGCATCTTGGCCAGCGCGGCGGTGAGGCGGTCCTTGTCCGAGCGCTGGGTGGCCTCGGTGGGCGGAAAACCCTGCATACAGGCGTAGATACAGGCGCCGATGGCGTAGATGTCTGTCCACGGGCCCAGTTGCGAATCGCGGCGGTACATCTCGGGCGCGGCAAAGCCGGGCGTGTACATCGGGCGAATGAAGTTGCCTTCCTTGGACAGCACTTCGCGCGCTGCGCCAAAGTCGATCATCACCGCGCGGTCGTCGTCGGTGATGAAGATGTTGGCCGGCTTGATGTCGAGGTGCAGCATCTTGTGCTGGTGCACGATCCGCAGCCCGCGCAACACCTCGTCGAACAGCGAGCGGATGGTGGATTCGCGGAAGATCTTCTGCGCCTTCATGTCGCGCGCGGTGATGATGAAATCCTGGAGCGTTGCGCCTTCCAGGTAGTTCATCACCATGTAGACGGTTTCGTTTTCGCGGAAGAAAT
>CALMCS010000187.1 GCA_937862875.1 uncultured Comamonadaceae bacterium | reverse complement strand
GCTGGAGCGCGTATCCGCCTACATCCGCGACCGCCAATCCGCCGAGCGCGAACTGCATGCCATGTCCGCCGAGGTGCGCTTGTCGGCATGGATTCTGGCGTTGCTGCCGATTGTGGTGGGAGCCATGATCATGTTCCTCAACCCTGGCTACTTCATGCGCATGTGGACCGACCCGGTCGGCCAGAAAATGATTCTGATGGCCGGTGGACTGCAGGTCCTCGGCTCGTTTTTTCTCTACCGTCTGGCTCGCCTCAAGTAGGCCGCATATGAAGTATCAGAAAAACACACTCCTCCGTCCTGCCCCGTTCATCTCCATGGGGAGCCTGCCATGACGTCGCAAACCCTGTGGACCCTGAGCCTCGCGTTCGGCGCGCTCAGCATCGTGTTGTTTGCGGGTGGCCTGTTCTGGCACCTGCGCCGCTCCGAACGCGCCCAGGCGCGCGTCGATGAGGTGCTGCAGACCCGTGAAACCAGCGCGGCCACCTTCAACCCGTTCCTCATGCCGGGAGCCAATCCGCAGGCCGCTTCCGCGGCAGGTACCGCCAAGGCCGACAAGGATGCGGCCCAGACCGTGGCCAACAGCATGAACGGCCCCGCGTGGTTGGATTCTGGCATTGCCAGGGCCTTGCTGGCCGATGAAGACCGCAAGCTGATGGAGCAGGCCGGCATCGAGCTTTCACGCGGTGGTTTGATCTACGTGATCAGCCGCGCGGCGCTGGCCGTGCTGCTTCCGGTTCTGGCGCTGCTGGCGTTTTCGCCCAAGGGTAACGCCGTGCTGTTCTATGGTTTTCTGGCGTTTGGCCTCGGCATCATGCTGCCCAAATGGTATATGCGCTCGAAGGCCAACCAGCGGCGCGTGCAGGTGGTGGAAGAGCTGCCGCTGTTCGTCGATCTGCTGCGTCTGCTGCAGGGCGTGGGCTTGAGCATCGACCAAAGCATGCATATTCTCGCCACCGAATTCGGCAGCGTGCTGCGCGTGATCTCCACGGAACTTGCGCTCGCCAACCGGCTACACAGCAGCGGCCGCACGCGCGAGCAATCGCTGCAGCGCCTGTCGCAGCTGGGTGCCGACGACGACATGAGCGCGGTCGTCAACTTGCTGGTGCAGGTCGATCGCCACGGCGGCGCGGTGCAGGAACCCCTCAAGGAATTCAGTATCCGCCTGCGTGAAAAACGCCAGGCCGGGTTCAAGGAAAAGATCGGAACCATCACCGTCAAGATGACCGGCGTGATGGTGCTGACCCTGCTGCCCGCGCTCATGGTCATCACGGCAGGCCCTGGTTTCACGGCGGTCATCCGCTCGCTTTCTGCCATGGGAGGTAAATAAATCATGTACGTCACAACCCCCTCCTCTCGCTCGTTGCGCAGCACTGCATGGCTAGGGTTTGCGACCTTGGCACTCGCACTCGCAGGCTGTGCCAGCAAACCACCGCAAGGCTACGGCGCCAGCGAACAAAGCACCGCGGCCCAGGCTCAGCAACAGATGGAAAAGGCCGAGCAATCTGCGCAGGCCGATCCGCAACTCACTTACGCCAACCTGATTGCGCAGATGCAGCAGGCCAACCAGTGGTACGCCTCGCTGGCGCACACCGAGGCGTTCGAGCGCCAGTACGGCAGCACGCCCTCCATTCGTTTGCTGCGCGCCGATGCGCTGCGCAACACCGGGCAACCGCAGCAGGCCGAGAAGGAATATCGCGCGCTGCTCGGCACGCCGGACACCAACACCCAGGCCCGCGCACGGCGTGGCTTGGGCCTACTCTACGCGGGCCAGAAGCAGTACGCGCAGGCCGTCTCGCAACTGGAATCGGCCCGCCAGCTCAACCCCATCGATGTCGATGTATTGGGCGATCTGGCCTACGCCAACATGCTCGACGGTCGCCTGTCCGCCGCGTCGCTGCCGATCCTGCAGGCCGCCGAACTGGCTCCCACCAATACCCGCGTGCAGTTGAATCTGGCGCTCTACTGGCTCGCCAGTGGCGACACCGCGCAGGCAGACCGACTGCTGCAGCGCCTGAGCAAACCGCAGCCCAAGAGCACGGCTCCGGTGATCGACGACGCGTCGCTCAATACGTTGCAAGCACAGCTGCTCATCGTTCGACAGGCCGTGCAGGCGCGGGCAGATGCCTCGGACCATCCGATCGCTCCGGCGGTAGAGGTTCCGGCGGTGCAGCCACTGCCTGCGCCAAGGCTCAACCAAGTCCCATCCCCTGCCAGCCACACGGTGCGCACCATCGTGATCAGCAGCGAGCCCGTGACGCAGAACACCGCATCCAGCGCCACCAACCCACAGTAAGGAGCACGCAATGACCCCTACGCGCTACTCAGAATCCCGCGCCCTTCTCCCCGCGTTGCTGCTCTCCATGGCGCTGGCATCGGCCTCGGCATCGGCCAGTGCAGCCACGGTCACTGCCGAACCGGTGACAAGCCGCGCGGTCACGCCCGTGGAGGCCAACGTCGCAGCCCCTACCGGCACCGAGACCTCGGCGGACACCCACATCCGCCCCGTCGCAGAACAGAACGCACGCCCACCACGGCGCGCCAAACGCGTGCGGCGCATCGACATCGGCGCGGCCACCGGCAATCTGCTCGCCATGCAGCGCGAATCCGTCGGCGAGCACCCGCGCTTCATCGATGGCGAACAGGCGCATCGCAGCTACCAACGCTACCTCAAGAGTTTCGAGACCACGATTCCCGAGCACTACGACACGGGTCTCGACATCAAGAAGCAATAAGTAGACACACCGCCACCCAAGGAGGACCATCGTGCTCAAGCGCCCCAAACCCACCGCCGCATTCGCCGCCGCCGCGCGCCGTCGCCAGCGCGGTGTGTACGCGCTCGAATGGGCCCTCGTGTTCATGGTGTTCTTCATGATGATGTACGCCATCATCAGTTTCGGGCTGGGCTTTCTGGTGCGCGAATCCATGCAATGGGCGGTCGAAGACGGTGCCCGCGCGGCGCTGCAACACCAACCCAAGCGCGAGGCCCGCAAGCAGCGCGCCAAGGAAGTCGTGCAGAGCAATCTGTCGTGGTTGCCCGCAGAGCTGCAGGCCAGCATCAACCAGGACGACAACTTCAGCTTCAAGATCTGCCGGATGAACGACAGCACCGACTGCACCGACGACATGTCCGCCGGGGCGATGAAGTGCGATCTCGATGCCAATCTCGGTTGCGTTCTGCAAATGCAGCTCAAGCTGCCGTACGCACGCCACTCCTTCACGCCCTCCATCACCATGGGGTTGATGGAGCTCGCCATGCCCGATCTGACGGCGACCGCGCAGATCTTCGTCGATCAGAAGGAGTTTTGACATGCGCAATCTCCGACCACCCCCATTCCAGCGTCAGGCACAGCGCCTCCAGCAGCGCGGCATTGCGGCGCTCGAGTTCGCGCTGTTGGCGCTCTTCGTGATCGTGCCGGTCTTTCTGGGCAGCTTCGTGTTCTGGGAGGTGCTGCAAACCCAGCAGGTCGTGACCCGCGCCACCGGCGATGGCGCACGGCAGGCGTTTCGCCAACTGCAAAGTGCCCGCGCCGCCCGGCCCGATGGCACCTACCCCTCAGACACACAGGCCTTCAACACCGCCGCCATCCAGGCGCGCATCACCGTGATGGCGGCGCTGCGCGGCCAACTGGGCGACGCGGTGGATGTCGATCGGCGACTGACCGTCACGCTGGTACCGCACGAGAACGGAATGCTCGCGTTGAACGTGATCTATGCGCGCCCCGCCATGTTGGGTGCTGCAGGCGGCATGAACTTCATCGAGCCGGCCACGCTGACGGCGCGCAGTCTCATCAGCAGGCAGTGACCGGAACCAGCGAACACCACCATGAAAAACGAGGAACCCCACACCATGCAGCCGACCGACTTGGAACGCCGCACCCGCGCCAACAGAAGGGGCCGCATGCGCCTTGCGGGCCAGCGCGGCAGTGTGTTGATTCAGTTCGCCGTGTTTCTGACCATCATCGTGCTGATTCTCGGAGTGGTCGATCTGGGCTATTCGTTCTACGCCAAACGCGACCTCCAGCGCATCGCCGATCTGGCCGCCATCGAGGCCGTGCAAGGCATCGATTTTCAAACCGGCAGCGGCACCTGTGTCGCA
>CALMCS010000186.1 GCA_937862875.1 uncultured Comamonadaceae bacterium | reverse complement strand
TGAGGGTGGTTTCCTCGGAATGCAGCTCGCCAATGAAATCTGGGTGCAACCGAGCATTACGACTGAAGTGCTCACGGAATTCATCCAGCAGCACATTTCAGTTTCAAGCGAGCAAGTAAAAGGATCGCTCGCAGCACTTGAGGATAAATATTTGATTTCGTTATCAAATAACGGATGGTATCTCACTGGACGAAATCCAATGCTGCAGCAAAACCGGAGTTTGTATAGCCAAGCATTCAAAGGCGGCTCTTTTGGATGGTCGGGATACTTCAGGACTTGATATGAAGACTAGACGTTTATTAATTCAAATTGCCTTCATGGCATTGACGGTTTGCAACGCGCAGGCGGACACAAAAGCCACGGCTGTTTTGCCAGTTGATGCGGCATTCAGGTCTGAGGTATCAAAATCAGGCGAAGACATTATTGTGAAGATCTCCATTTCAGATGGATATCAACTCTACAGCGAACGCTTTCGCGTGATTGAAACTTCAGAGGCCGGATCCACCTTCACTATTTCCATGCCTCAGGCAAAGAAGAAGTTTGACAAGGCACTACAAAAGGAGGTTGGATATTTTACGGGTGATATATCCATAAAACTCAGTCCGACCACTCCTGCCAAAGCAGATATTCTTCAAAATGTATTTTTAGAAGCGCAGGGTTGTCAAGCAGTTGTCGGTGTTTGCTTTCCGCCATTCAAGATAGCACTCAATAAATCGTCCAGTGGCAGTACATCCATTCTTGAAATGATCGCTGAAAAATTCAAGTTCTAAACTCTTATTCAAAATACACCATGCAGAACTCCAAATTTTCCACCAAGGCCATGCTCTTCGTGATTGTTTTGGTTCACTTGAAAAAAATCGCCTTTGCTCTTGGGTTCACAGTCACAACTCTTGTTGTCTACGCCTTCATCAGGCAATTCCTGTACCCTGATGAAATCCCCCTGCACGGCTTCATTCTTGCGTTGGTAGCAGGCTTGACCGTGGGTGACATGGCCGCAATGCTGGTCAAGGAATCTGACACCGAATTTCAGCAAAGCGATGATTAAACGTAGATCGCTTCCGCCGAATATCACGCTTCTCAATGGGAACACATATCAGGTGAGGATCCTGAGAGGGTCGCAGGAGTTTTCAGCTAGTTTTTCGGCCAAGGATCCGGGGGCGCTCAAAAACGCAATCTCATGGCGTGATGCCAAGCTTGCTCTCTTGCCGCCTCCCAGCAATAGCTTTGGCAGCTACAAGAGCACGCCCTTGAAGAACAAGACCTCATGGTATCGGGTTGGGATCAGCCGGTATTGGAGCCCTAGTTCCCGTGATTCGGGGGCGCTCTATTTGCGCTTTGGGGTGAACTGGATGGACGCGGAGGGCGTGAAGCGCGTCAAGTCATTCCAGGTGGGCAGGCAAGGCACGTTCTCTGCGGAGCAGGAGCGACATGCTGCGCTGACTGCAGAGGCTTTCCGCGATGAGTGGGAGCACGCTCAGTGTCACGGTGCGGTTTTCGACCACGAGAGGTATAGGAACTGGCGAACGCTGACCCTATACCCCTTCGCAGCCTGATTGGACACCTTGGACACCCTCAGGCAAGGTTTGTCTGCATGTCCTGCCAGCGCACGGCCATCATGGGCTTGTCAGCAGCTCGCGCCACCATGGCCCGGTCGAGGTTCGTCAAGGCGGCGTCCATCTTGCGTGCCAAGATATCCAGTTGGACTGCAGAGTCGACATTGCCACTTGCCAAGGCTTCCAAAGCGGCCTCAGTGATAGCGCGAAGATCTTCTTGCGAAATGTTCATCAGGGCCATTTTCAGCTCCTATATTGGTTTGTTTGATCGATATTCCGAAATTGAATTTCAAAGCAGATAACAGAATCAATTATTATCTGCTTGGTGATTCATTCTAAGCATTTGATTCTCGCCAGACAATAATCGTGTTTCATTTATGCCAGAATGAAATTGGAATTCGGAATTAGAAAACCCGTCATTTGAGTTGACGGGTTTGGTGTCATCGTCCTACGTGACTGCTTCGGGCGAGATCTCTGTAAGTATTCGCTCGATCATCTGTAGCTGCTGCTTCAGGAACGCATCTGCTGTCGTTTTACCCTGCTCTACCTGCTGCAGGACGTGTTCAAAGTACGCGGTGAGGTCTGGGCGTCTGAGCATGTCTGGCACGAGCTCGTAGACCAGCATGCCGCGATCGGTGGGCCGGTAGACCTTGCTCTTGCCTTCCTTCGCCAAGGTGACGTATTCATCGTTGACGAGCTTGTCGATGATTGCAGCTCGTGTGGCGGCGGTGCCGATGCCAGTCTGGATGCTTTTGCGCAGTGCTTCGTTGCTCACGTATCGGTGGGCGTTTTCCATGGCATCGAGTAGCAGCTTTGCCGTGAACAGCGGTGGCGGCTTCGTGACAAGATTGGCAATCGTGGAGCTCACGATATTGCACTGATCGCCTTGCTTGAGGTTCGGGAGCTGTGCGTCATCGTCATCGTCCTCTTCGTCATCCGTGGCCTTGCTGGAGCGCTTGGCAGTGGTGGCTTTTGTTTGTTCGCGTTTGGCGATCGCTTCATCAATGAAGCGCCGCCAGCCTCGGTCGATTTCAACGCTGCCGGTGGCGCGTAATTTGTGGCCGTAGGCGGTGAAGTTGGCAACTGTCTTGGTGCTCCGGTGCGGAGGTGCGAACTGCATCAAATATCGCTGCAGGATCATCTCGTAAACAGCACGAACTTTCGCTGGAAGCGTCGTGATATCGAAGTTCTTGCGGTCTGTGGGACGCAATCCATGGTGATCGCCAATCAGTGAATCATTCCATGCACGCGACTTGATGGTGTAGTCGGGCGTGAACCATGGATACGGCCACTGCGAGTTTGAGTAGTTGGACATGGCCGCGTCCACAAAGCCTTGCGCCATTGCGTGTTCGCTCTCTGGCATGTGGGTGTAATCGGTTCGCGGGTAAGTCGAGAGCTTGAATTCCTCGTAGAGCTGCTGTGCGATTTTCAGCGTCTCTGCTGGTGACAGTCCGAGAGCGCTGTCAGCATCCTTTTGCAGGTTGCCCAGGTTGTAGGGCAGTGGTTGGAGCTGCGTTGCGGGCGTCTGCGAAACATCGTCGACGTGGGCGACTCCGGCCTTGAGATCTTGGGCGATTTTCTGAAGGCCAGCGCGATCGACCAACCGGCCTTCGTCATCGAGCAACGGAGACTTATCGGGCACCATGAATTTGGCCTTGAAATCGGTGCCTGCTGCATTCAGAACCACGCCAAGACTGTGATGGGTGGTGGGCACAAAATTGGCGCGATCGATTTCGCGTTGGACGATCAAGCAGAGAGTGGGGGTCTGTACTCGGCCAATGTGAATCGTGCCCTTGTTGCCGTTCATTTGATGCATCAGCGTGTAGCCGCGTGTCAAATTCATACCTACGAGCCAATCGGCCTCTGATCGCGCCTTGGCGGCGGCATACAGTTGGCTCTTGAGGTGATTCGGCTGAGCTGCGGCCACCGCTTTGCGAATGCCGTTGGAGTTCATCTCGGTCATCCAGACACGATTGCACTTGCCTCGGTAGTTGAAGTATTCAAGCAGCTCATCAACGATCATCTGACCTTCACGACCTGCATCACCACAATGCATGATCAGCTTGGCCTGCTTGATGAGTTTCCCGACAAGCGCCAGTTGCGGCCCCCGCTTGTATGCGGCAGTGAGCTTGAATCGCTGCGGCACGCACGGGAGATCGCCAAACACCCATTTTTCGAACTTCGGGTCGTAGGCTTCGGGCTTCACGAGCTCAAGCAAGTGGCCCACAGCGTTTGTGAAAACGTTGGTGCCGTCATACAGAAAGCCATCGACGAACTGAACGTTTGACTTGCTGACCGCTTTCGCCAGATCCTTTGCAACTGATGGCTTCTCCGCGATCCAAAGGATGTCGAAGTTGACCATATCAACGCACCTGAAGGGTTACACGACGATCGGGTTGAAGACAGTTTCGCAGTGCTGTTGTGGACAGCGTGTCCGGACACTCACCCGGCTTTGTGACTGGCTGGGACTCCCCAACCCCCTCCACCGAGAACTTGAAATCCTGTGACAGGGTTGCAAGTGCCTGCCGCACGGACTCCGCACGTTTCTTTGACAAATCCAAGTTGTAGGAGTCATCACCCAATCGGTCTGTGTGCCCCACGACCGTCACGAGCGAGTACTGAGGAATCTCCCGTGCGAACGTCCGAAGCTTGCCCAGGCCTGATGCCTTCATGATCGCGCTGTTGAATGGAAACAAGACATCGGACTCGATGATTTGCATAGGTTGGAGCTGAACAGGCTCCACCGTGGCGACTGGCTTCGGATCCTGCTTGAATGCCACGCGCCGAAACTCAGTTTTCGGCGTGGGCTCCGGGCACTCTGTGTCCGTGCAATACGTCCAGTTTGCGCCGGGGCCAATTGGCATATGCACTTGCGTCACCAGAGCGGCCTTGGGGGTGACTGTGGAATCACTGTCGATTTGTTGGCTGGCGCATCCGGCAAGGGTGGCCGCAACAGCGATGGTTGCCAGACGGGAGATACCAGTTACTTTCATTTGCGTCATTCCTTGCAGAACATCCAAAGCCCTCAACACGCGCCAATGCCTCGTTTTCCAGAAACACCGCCGACAAGTCGGCGGGTTGGCAAGCGCTTCGCGCTGGGGGGGTTGCTACGCAACGGGTGAACCGCTTCGCGGGGTGTAAAGCGCTTCGCGCCTTGTGAACCGCTTCGCGGATTTGTGAAGCGCTTCGCGCCGTCACACCATCAACATGCTTCCCTCAACACGTTTCAGCGACAACCAAGAGGCGTTGCGCAATCATGTAGAGATCGGGCCAACATCTACACAGATAGCTGATTCTATATTGTCGCGCAACAAGTGAGCAACAATACAACATTGGAATATTGTTGCGCCAACTTTCACGCAACAAGTTTGCAACGGAGCTTGGGCCGCACTAGAATGGAATTGCTCACGGCAGTTCCTGTGCTGACTTGAACTGCAAGAGGCGGCAACGATGAGCGACGCAAAGGTACCCTCCTTTCCCTCGCTCAGCCTACTCCTTGAAACGTGAGTCATGTGCCTCGTGCCCGTAGAGATCAGCCTGGCGAAAGCTTGTAACGGGTTCCCTCTAAAAACCAATCCGCATTCCGGGTTGGTTTTTTTTTGCCGGTGCACATCGGGCCTTGCCGTGGGGGCCAAAGAAAATCCCTCAAAGAAGCCGAAGCGTCTATTGAGGGATTGGGGTGAAGGACTAGCCGATGCAGGGCAGTCCGACTTTGTAGTGAGAATCTACGACTTGATTCATCTGTTCGATGAGATCCATTCGGTCGAACCTCACGATCAGGTCAAACATGGAACTGCTTTTCGCTTTGATGGCGGCAATTCGCATGTATTCGGTGTAAAAGAAACCACCGTTTTTTGCGGCGTCATTCAAATACGATTCGATTTCGAATTTCAGATTGGCAGGCAGTGTATTGCCGTCCAGACGTGCGAACAGTTTCATCAGCTCGAACAGTTTGCATCCGATGAAATGACGTGAGGACACGCCAGTCACATCGTCTTCAAAGCATTGCATGCTGAATCCGATGTTGAAGTGCTTTGGCCGACCGAGTGTATCTTGCGAAATCACGTCGTAGGCGGAGAGAACTTCGAGATCATTTTGGTTGATGCGAGACATACAGATTCCCTTTTAAAAGTAAAAGCCATTTGAAGGCGGTCATGTGCCAAGGGTTATCTGTTGCGTAGATTGATACAAATAGAAAATCCCTCAAAGAAGCCGAAGCGTCTATTGAGGGATTGGGATGGAACTCAGTCAAGGTTCCGAGAGTTGAGTGAAGTTTCCGGAGAGCAATGCTTCAGATGCATCTTGCTCAGTGTGGAAGTACTCCAAACTTTCACGGCTGCAGGGGCCGGATTCTGGATCAAAAGTGCCGATGTAGTAACCGGCTCTGGACTTGAGGACTTGCAATGGGAGAGACACATTGCAGTATTCTTGTGCGAGTTTGCCGAAGGACATGATTTTCCCTTTTAAAAAAGATTACCTCAAATTGAGGCGATTCGTGTGCCTATGGTTATCTGTTGCGTGGTTTGACAATGAAAAAATCCTCAATCAGCCGAAGCTAATTGAGGATTTTTGGGGTTCTGAATAATCAGAATGTCACGCCATCAAATTCACGCTGCACGAGTCCTTCAATTGCCGTA
>CALMCS010000185.1 GCA_937862875.1 uncultured Comamonadaceae bacterium | reverse complement strand
GAAGCGACGCTTACCCTCTGCGGGAGAAACATCACGCATCAACAATAGTGGAATTCGGTTATTCACGCGCAAATGACTCAATCCTCGTATTCCACGTGATAGCTCCTCCACTGCTCAACATGGACGGCATAAACGGCAACACCCCAGCCACCGGATCCATTCCAGCGACTGGGGTGCAGTGTTATCGAAGACGCTGCTGCCAGCGACTTATGCTCAGTTCCAGCTCACCTCGATCTTGCTCGGCCTGGACAGTCCGTCCGACCAATTGCTCTGCACGACAAGACCCTTCAGCTTGCCCGACGCAACGTACCAGTGGGTCCAGCTTGTGAGTGGCTCGAGTGCGGATTCAACCGAGAAATCGATCTTGCAGGTCTCAAAGGTGCCTACTGGCGTAGTGACCGTTTCACGTCCGCGATAGGTGTAGGTATAGGTCACAATGTGTCCAATTTCCGCACCACCCGTCTGTACCGTGACAGAGTTCAGAACCTGAGTGTAGGTTTGATTCAGCGGCAGTGACAACGGTACCGCCATCCCGGGCGAGAAATAGGTTTCATGGACGCTTGGCACGGTCATTACCGCTCCGTAGGAATACGTCACGTTGTCGACGAGGTTCGAATAGGCATCGGCCTCAACACCTGTGCTGGTCACGTTGTGTTGACGATACGCACTGTGGCCGCGGTAAGTGGTGAGTGCCGTGATGGTGGATTTTTGGAAATTGGCACCCGTGGTGACGGTCCAGGAACTACCAATCTTGCGGTAGTTTTCGTTGTCCATGCACGCCTCGGATGTGGCGCTTCCACCGGTGCCAGGACCTGTGCCTGTACCAGGACCCGGATCCACGGGCGTGTCAGCGCAGGCCACCGATACATTGCTCACATCGGCCGCGGCCTTGCCCGACCCGTTGCTCAGCTTGCAGGTCTGACCCGCTGGCTGCGAAGCAATCGAGACCACATAATCCCCGCCCTGCGCCACGACCTTATTGAAGGTGAACGTTCCATTGGCTTGCATGCGCAAGTCGTCGCCGCCGTTGTTCTGCAGCACCAGCGTCTTGCTGGCTCCCAGGCCCGTCAGACTGCCGCCGATGACAAAGCCCTGGTTGGGAGTCGTGGGCGGATTGGTGGTTCCGCTGTCGCTTCCTCCACCACCGCCGCCTCCACAAGCCACCAACATACAAGCGATCGCAATCGGGCTTGCGCGTTTCATCAGGTTGATGCTGTTCATGCTTTGTCTTTCTCTCTCTGGGTTGATTTTTTGAACATGGCACCGTGGAAGGCTTGCTTTCCTCCGTTGCCGTGCGTATTTCCAATTCAGTAGTGAAAGTTAATTGAATCCCTGTGTTTTTGACACCCTACTATGGTGGGGGATTTGATAGCAATTACTACAAAATGGAACTTGGCATGTCAGAGTGGTGTTGGTCGCCTCCTTCTCTGCCTGTCCATTGGTGGCGTGCTACTGTGGCAGCCCATCTTGAAACCAAGCTCAAGGTCCCGACCGTGTCGTTGTTTGCAAATTCTTGCGCCTGTGCAAGTCAAACCCATTCCAGCATGCGTAGCCAGTTGCGTGACGATTCAACGTTCCAAGTTGCGATCAGCGGGTTGATTGCTGTCGAACGAGTGCGCTCGCAGCATCGTGCCGCAAGACCATGCTGACCCTCGTGCTTCTGCCAGGAATGGATGGAACAGGCGCGCTGTTTGCTCCATTCATCGATGCACTCGGATCGCAATTTTCGGTGCAGGTGGTTGCGTATCCGACCACAGGTGCGCTGGGATATGCCGAACTCGAACAGTACACCCGCGCCCAACTCCCAAAGGATCGGCGCTTCGTCATTCTTGGGGAATCGTTCTCCGGACCTATCGCCTTGTCTCTTGCGGCCTCTGGCCCGCCGGGTTTGGAGGGCGTCGTCCTTTGCAGCACGTTCGCACGCAATCCAAGGCCCGCGTTTGGCTGGATGCTATCGCTGGTCGGGGTACTTCCGGTGAAGCTGGCACCGACACCTGTGCTCAGCGCATTGCTGCTGGGCCGCTTCTCCACGCCACTGCTGCGCTCACAGCTCGCAGCGGCAATGTCCAAGGTGTCAGCCCAAGCTCTGCGAGCCCGACTGCGCGCGGTTCTCTCGATTGACGTATCTGCCCAGCTCGCCGCGATCAACGTTCCCATGCTCTATTTATTGGCGGAACACGATCTGGTGGTTCCCGTCCGTGCGCTCCAACATATTCGGCGGCACCTTCCGGCAGTGCAAGTCGCCGCCATCGACGCGCCCCACTTCTTGCTGCAGGCGGCACCGGCAGAGGCCGCTCGTGCGATAGGTGAGTTCGTACATCCATTGCAAGGCATGAATTAGCCCCTTCGTCTGCAAGCGTTCCACACCATCGGGTGTCGAACTCCCCAACG
>CALMCS010000184.1 GCA_937862875.1 uncultured Comamonadaceae bacterium | reverse complement strand
TCAAGGTCAAAAGCATTCCGTTGACAGATACTTGGGCCAACCGCCACATGCTGATCTGCTTTCGAGAATTTGAGGCCCTGCCGGTGTTGGCGCAATTGTTGGTGGAGCATCTGCGGGGGAAAGCCCGTGACTAACGTACTTACACCCTGAACCGGAGGATCAGTTCGCTATCTGAGTTTTCTTGAGCACCACCTTCGGCTCCTGCTGCGTAGTGCAGTGAATACCGCCTCCACCCGCCGCAATCCCGTCGATGTTGATCTGCACCACTTCGCGCCCGGGAAACACCTTTTGCAGCTCACGCTTGGCCGCCGTGTCGGTGCGTGGGTCGCCAAACTCGGGGGCGATCACCGCTCCGTTGCACACGTAGAAGTTGATGTAGCCGGCGGCGAATTCATCGTTGGCATACCTCTCGCGCACCTTGGTGGGGGCCTCGAGCACGATCACTTCGAGCTTTCGGCCCTTGGCATCGGTGGCGGCGCGCAGGATGTCCAGATGGCGCTTGGTCACCGCGTGATCGAAGGACTTGGGGTCCGGGTCATAGCCGGCGATGACCACTCCCGGTCGGGCAAAACGCGCGTAGAAGTCGGTGTGCCCGTCGGTGATGTCCTTGCCCTTCACTCCCGGTAGCCAGAGTATCTTTTCCAGTCCCAGCAGCCGCTTCAGCTCGCGCTCGCATTCGGCCTTGCTCACGTCTGGATTGCGGTTCTGGTTGAGCACGCAACTCTCCGTGATGATCGCCGTGCCTTGCCCGTCGACCTCGATGCCGCCACCTTCGAGCACCAAGTCGGTTTCGATGCGGCGCACGCCGGCGCGTTGCGTCACGAACGCGGCCACCTTGGCGTCCAGATCGAAGTCCTGCTTCTCGCCCCAACCGTTGAAATTGAAGTCGACGCCGGCCTTCTCTCCCGCCTTTGTCACGACAAACACCGGGCCCGTATCGCGCACCCAGAGATCATCGTGCGGACATACCACGAGGTCGACCTTGTCGCCCATGAGTTGCCGGGCCTGCGGCATATCCGCCTGACGAACCAGCATGGAAACCGGTTCGTACCTGGCGATGCTGAGGGCGATGGTGGCGAGGTTGCGCCGCACCTCCGGAAGAAGGTCCCTGCCCCAGACTTTTCTGCTGGCACCAAACGCCATCCACGTGCGCTGGTGCGGCTCGCTTTCGTCCGGCATGTACCAACCGCTGGGTTCGTCCGACATTGCCAGGGCTCCGTGCGTACTGCCCAGGAGAGCTCCGCCCCCGAGCGCCGCCAAGGATTGAATGGAAGCGCGTCGAGTGATCATGCAACTCTCCTGAAGGTCCCAACAACAAGTATGCCTCAGCAGCCACCCGATCCGGCGACGCCAGCCAGACGCTGCAGGTTCAGATGCCGCACTCCGTCTTCCCCGGTCAGCGTGGCGGAAGCACGATTGCAGCCGGTGAACGTCAGGGACAACAGCCCCCAGACGCCAACCTGGGATGAGGGAGCCGCAAAGCTACCTGCCGTCGTGTACTCCATCAACAAGGAATACTGTGTATTGGTCTGCAGGGCTCCCGTGGGGCCACCCGAAGAAATCATCCACAACATACCGCCGCCCGCATCGCGTCCGTAGTAAGTCGCGATGAGGCCGATGTCGGCCATCAGAAAGTTGAAGCCGGTTCCGTCGGCAGCCGGGTCGTACCACAGGCCGGAGACGGACTGCGGGGTCGGTTGATAGGCGCCGCCATCACCACCACCTCCGGACCCTGCCGGGGAGACTGTGAAATTCCCTTGCTTTGGATCGCTGGTGAGCGAGGCATTCGAGGTGTATTGCCCGGTCAATTTCCCACCCGGCGTACCGCTGCCCGCGATGTTCAAATAGCCGGGAAGGTCCCGGTGCGTGCAACTGAAGACAAAGGGATTCTGAGAAAGGATGCCACCGGAGCCCGTGTATTTGCCGTTTCCTGCCGCACTGGTCAATGCGCAAGTCACCGCGCCGTTTTGATCGATATTGACGGAAATGCTGCCATGGTCGGCTCCGGAGTACGTGCCCGTGTAGGTACCCGCCCCTGTCTGCGCCGCCGCAAATTGCGACATGCCGACGGCGAAACCAAGGCCGATCACCGCTCTCTTCAGAATTTCAATTGTGCGCATGAAAATGTCTCCCGTTGAAAAAATTGAGCTTGCAAAAACGGCCCATACATTGCCGATATAAATAGATTTTGCATTATCAATTGATTTGTGCAATAGGCATTTTTTGCATGTTGCAACGGGAAAACACAGTCGATGCAAAGAGGGGGACTGCAGAAGCCCCACCTCTGCATTCGAACTGCACAGCAGGCGGTTCGAGCACCTCGAAACGCTTTACTTTGACGGCTTGTTCTTCAACGTCTCGGCGTATTGCGCATACCCCAGCACATACTCGACGTGCGAGCTCACACCGGTGATCAGCGTCGACTCATCCACAAAGAAGCCCGGGTTGTGGTTGC
>CALMCS010000183.1 GCA_937862875.1 uncultured Comamonadaceae bacterium | reverse complement strand
CGGCGCCTAGGCGATCTTCAATCTCGTCCGTTGGTGACGAATCACTCAAGGCAGCATCCAGTTCTCTACGGACTTGACTGAGCTTTGCCTTCCAAACCATCATGTCGCGATCGAACAGCTGATTGTCTTTTTCAGCCCTGAGGCGATTTCTGTGATCTATATCAAAGATTGGTTTGAATATAAAATTCTCAATTGTTGATTTGCGCTCTCCCGAATGAGCGCTTGTCAGCAGAAACAACGAGGTAGGACTTCTCCCGCCTCCTGGACAATCAACATCTATTAGGTGTTGGCATGCAATTGACATTGCGCCGAGGATGGCGGATTCGGTCAACTCAGGCGGTGTAGAGGTCGCGTCAACTATTTCATTGACGATTTTGTCCAACAGTGAAAGCTCCAACGGGAGGTCTTGCTTTTCTTGGGCGGAGCGCTGATTCAGCCTGAACCCCGTAGGACCCACACGTGTTGACCAACGGGGGGATTTGAGTGGCGCGTTCATTTGGCATCCCCCTGATTGAAGTTTGCTTGCCTAGATGAGACCCATGCAGTGACTTCCGCAAGCCTCCAAGCGATGACGCGGCTAGACAGCCTGATGCGTTGCGGAAAATCAGCCTTGAATCTGGGGGATCGCGGACTGATCCAGTCGTAGAACGTGGACTCCGAAATGTTGAGTAGCCTTGCGCACGCGACTGCGCGAATCAGTTGATCCGATGGAGAAAAAGAATTTTTGAGGCTCATGGTGAAACCTTGAGCGCACAATGATTGCCTGACCAATTAAATGATGCGCTTTGGACCGCTGCGTTTCTGTGAACAGCGGAGGGAATGACTGCGATTTACTTATGAGCAACACGTTGCTCTGTTCATATACATAGGCTAAATACGCTATGCGTACCGCCATTTTTCGCGTCACCCCCGACAGGCGAGGTGATGACAAGGTGCGATTGCGTTCCAGCTTCGCGCTCTACCCCCGTCATGCATCTACTGAGGTGTGGAATCGATTGCTGGTGAACCACACCTCTATGCGACCATTGTTGCAGCGGTCGGCTAAGTAATGTCCCTGCAAGTGGACTGGAGACTACGACTCCAATGGGCAATAATTCTGAAGGCCAATAGAGACTGATGTCAAGCAAAATATGTCATAGGGCGTTACTTCGGAATGATTCTTGAAGTGGCTGTGCTTTGTGGGCCTGGCGTTGGCAAAAGTCAGCCCAGTCTTGCATCATGTGCCTGCGCTTTTCCAGCGCATCGCCTCTGCGGTAGGCGGCCTCGACTTTGTTGGTAAGGGTATGCGCAAGCGCTTGTTCTGCGATGTCGCGAGGGTAGTTGGTTGTCTCTCCAGCCCAGTCTCTGAAGGTTGACCTGAAACCATGGGGTACGGCATCCACCTCCATGCGGCGCATGACTGCCAACAAGGCCATGTCCGAAAGCATGCCTGATTTGCTGGATGGAAATATGTACGGGCAATCCACCAGTTTGGGCATGTTCTTGAGCAGGTCCAATGCCTGGCGGCTCAATGGGACTCGGTGCTCGCTGCCTGCCTTCATCCGTTCAGCAGGAATCACCCATATCCGGTTTTCCAGATCGATTTCATCCCATGTAGCGCCCCTGACTTCCCCGCTGCGTGCTGCGCAATAGATGGCAAATTCCAGGGCTCTGGCGGCTATGCCTTCGCGTTGGCGCAAATCGGCCATGAATGCAGCCATGTTGCCGACCTGTATGGCTTTGTGATGAACTACTTTTTGGATGCGCGTCGGAGGTGCAAGAAGTTTGTCCAGGTGACCTTTCCATCGGGCCGGATTGTCTCCTTGTCGGTAGTGCCTGGCAGTTGCCCAGTCCAGCACACTTTCCATGCGACCTCGGATTCGTGTGGCCGTTTCCGTCTTGGTTTTCCAGATAGGCTCGAGCACCTGCAGTACGTGGGCTTGTGCCACATCTTTGACCATGAGCTTTCCCATCACCGGATATACGTAGGTCTCCAGGGTTGATGTCCACTGAGCACGATGTTTGGGATTTTTCCAGCTGTCTCCATGCGCATCGATATAGGCTTGGGCTGCTTGAGCAAAGGTGACCTCGGTGGCTTGCTGAGCTTGCAAAAGACTCTTAGCCTCCTTGCGTTGTGCAATGGGGTCGTTGCCGTTGACGATCTCATCCCTGGCCTGACGTGCTTTTTCGCGGGCCTGTGCAAGTGGCACTGTGGGGTAGGGGCCCAGACCCATGTGCCTGCGCTTGCCTGCAATCATGGTTCTCAGCACCCATGACTTGGCGCCGGTGGGGGTGATGTAGAGATATAGGCCGACGACACCACCGGCTGGATGGTGTCCAGGCTCAGTCAGACGACTGATGTCGAGCGCACGAAGTTCTTTGGCAATTTTTGGCATGATTCGACTCTTGCCTCGGGACTCTTCAAGCCGGGCCTGACAGTTAGAATCCGGGCTTTTCACTCAATAGTCTATCTACCATCTAATCTACCATAAAAATTTCTTCTAAACCAAACCGTGTTGCACCTCTTTGGACTAAATAAAACTACAACTAGTTGATTTAAAAAGAAAAGTGGTACATGCCGGACTCAATTGGACTTCATTTCAACGGACTCCGTTTCCGCCAAGATAAGCCCTGAGCAACAAAGTTGCTCAGGGCTTTTTCGTTTGCATCCCCATCTGCGCATTGAGGCAGTATCGACAGCATCCCGTCATCCCAGTACTTGGGATATTGAAGCCAGGACGCATGCCATCTTGTGGACCGCTGACCCCAACCTACGGTGAATTTGAGGCGTAAGGGCCCTGATGTGAGCAACGGTGTTCCCTCGCCCGCGACTAAGCACTAGGGCGATCTGTACAAGGCCGCCAAAATGCGCGCCGAACCTTGTGTGGACTTGTTTGAAGACGTTCATAGCGTGTTCTTGCAGATCTTGCCGTCTTTCATGACC
>CALMCS010000182.1 GCA_937862875.1 uncultured Comamonadaceae bacterium | reverse complement strand
TGGCGGTGATTCGCGGCCAGAGCCTGATCATCAACCTGCCCGGCCAGCCCAAGGCCATCGCCGAGACGCTGGAAGGCCTGAAGGCCGCCGATGGTTCGCAGAAGGTCAGCGGCATTTTTGCGGCCGTGCCCTACTGCATCGACCTGATCGGCGGACCGTATCTGGAAACCAAGGACGAGGTCTGCAAAGGATTTCGCCCCAAGACCGCGATTCGCACACGCAGCTGATGCAGCCACTGATGCAGCCATAAACACAAACGCGGGGCGGCTTCCCTTTCGGAAAGCGCACCCCGCGCGTGGAACCTCTCAAGAACCCGGCCGCGAACGCTTCATCCAGAAGCCCGCCGCCGGGTTTTCTTTTTCGGCTCAGGAGCCCGACTTGAACACGGACTTGCCTTCGACGATGGTCTCCAGCACCTGAATGTCGCGGATCTTCATCGGATCCACTGTCATCGGGTTATCCGACAGCACCACCAGATCGGCGAACTTGCCCACTTCGATCGAGCCGCGCTCTTTTTCCTCGAAGCCCTGATGCGCACCGTTGATGGTGAGACCGCGCAGCGCCTCCATCGGCGTGATCCGCTGCTCGGCACCAATCACCGCACCGCTGGTCGAGACACGGTTCACCGCCGACCACAGCATCAGCACAGGGTCCATGGGCACCACCGGGGTGTCGGCATGCAGCGTGAACGGAATGCCGCGGTTCAGCGCGGAACGGGTGGGGCTGATGCGAGTGCCGCGATCTGGGCCGAGGAAGATGTCGCGATGGCGGTCACCCCAGTAGTAGGTGTGCAGCTCGAAGAACGACGGAATCACGCCCAGCGTCTTCATCGCGTCCAGTTGGTCTTCACGCGCCATCTGCGAGTGGATCACCACGTGACGGGAATCGGTGCGTGGATGGGCTTCCTGCGCCATCTTGTAGGCATGCATCACATCGTCGATGGCACCGTCGCCATTCGCGTGAATGAACATCTGCACGCCGGCCTTCTGTGCGGCGATGACGCGGGTCGTCAACGCTTCGCGGCTGGAGCGCGGGTAGCCACGGTACTCGGCATCGTTCTCGTACGGCGTGTGGTACGGATGGCTCAGGTAACCCGTGTAGCCCTGGATCGAGCCGTCATGGAAGTCCTTGATGCCGCCGACCTTCACCTTGCCGCTGGTCAGCGGTACGGCCTTGGCGGCGTCCAGCAACGCCAGGCCCATTGGCCAGGCCACGATGCGAATCGGCATGGTGCCGTTCTGTGCGGCCTTTTCGAGCGCCGCAATGCCGCCCGCAAAGGTCGCGCCATCGTTGGCCGTGGTGACGCCGCGCGATGCGTACATCGAGCCCGCTGCCGCAATGCCCTGCAGCGTCTGATCCGCCGTGAGGGCCGGCTTGAACTTCGCCACCAGGTTGGCCGCCGTTTCGGCCAGATAGCCGGTAGGTTCGCCCTTGTCGTCCTTGCCAATCACGCCGCCTTCCGGATTGGGGGTCGCAGCGGTCACGCCGCCCAGCTTCAGCGCGGCGGTGTTGGCCACCGACATGTGGCCAGAAATGTGCGTGACGTAAATCGGCTGCGTGGTGGACACGCGGTCCAGATCGGCGCGGGTGGGATGGCGCTTTTCGGCCAGCAAGGTGTCGTCGTAGCCAAAACCGGTCAGCCACGCCTCTTTACCCAGTTCGGCTTGCTTTTTCTTCAGCAGCTCGACAATTTCATCGATCGAGTTGATTTTGCCAATCGGCGGGCTATTCAAATCGGCTTCGTATTTCAGGTTGGCACCCGTCATCGAGAAATGACTGTGTGCGTCGTAGAAACCCGGAATCAACGTCTTGCCGCCAAGATCGACGACTTTCGTGTCCTTGCCAATATATCCGTCCATTTGATCGGAGGTACCCACCGCAACGATTTTGCGATCGCGCACCGCCACCGCCTGGGCTACCGTGGAATCCTTATTCACGGTAATAACCCTCGCATTTTTATAGACTACCTGCGCGCTGTCCTTGAGAGGCGTGCCGTCGTCTCCGCCACAGCCCATCAACGCGGCCGATGCTGCAAATACGCATGACCACATAAAAACAGAATTGGGGTTTACTCTGAGTTTCAAACTTGTCTCCTGAATATCGATTGTTTTCTATACCGTTGGTATGTCGGCTCATAATTTTTAACAGTT
Source organism: uncultured Comamonadaceae bacterium (assembly GCA_937862875.1). Classification (GTDB taxonomy): domain Bacteria; phylum Pseudomonadota; class Gammaproteobacteria; order Burkholderiales; family Burkholderiaceae_C; genus Diaphorobacter_A. Next base: position 4,222 of record CALMCS010000182.1, on the reverse strand, counting down.
AACCTTATTAATCTATAGAGCCAGTCGAGTCCAATCCATAAGTCCAACAAGCCACCCCAAGAAAAACAAATCGCCCGATCCTCGAATGAAATCGGCAAATACATCGCATGGTCGGAAACAAAAAACCCCGCATCAAATACGGGGTTTACTTTCATAATGAGAAATATCCAGGCTGGGGTATTTTCATTTTTACGTTTTAGTAAAAATATGTATTCATTTCGCATTAATCCGCGAGATGGAATATCCCCCGGCCGGGGTCGCCGTCAGGCCCCTTCTGCGGCAAGCGCCTCGACCCGCAGTTGCTTCGCAGCCGCCACCATGTTGCTCAGCGCCGGAATCACCTCATCCCACTGGCGCGTCTTCAAGCCGCAATCCGGGTTGACCCACAGGCGCTCGCCGGGGATGCGCTCGGCCGCTTTTCGCATCAGCGCGACCATGTGGTCCTGCGTGGGAATGTTGGGCGAGTGAATGTCGTACACGCCGGGGCCGATTTCGTTCGGGTAGTTGAAGTGGTCGAAGGCATCGAGCAGCTCCATGTCGGAGCGCGAGGTTTCGATGGTGATCACGTCGGCATCCATGTCGGCAATCGACGCGATGATGTCGTTGAACTCCGAATAGCACATGTGGGTGTGGATCTGCGTGTCATCCGCCACGCCATTGGCGGTGATGCGGAACGACTCCACGGCCCAGCCCAGGTACTCATTCCACTGCGACTTGCGCAGCGGCAGGCCTTCGCGCAGCGCGGCCTCGTCGATCTGAATCACGCGCACGCCTGCGGCTTCCAGATCCAGAACCTCCTGGCGAATCGCCAGCGCAAGCTGTTGGCAGGACACGGAACGCGGTTGATCGTCGCGCACGAAGGACCAGTTCAGAATCGTCACCGGGCCCGTCAGCATGCCCTTCATGGGCTTCTGCGTGAGCGACTGGGCGTACTGGGTCCACTCCACCGTCATTGCCTTGGGGCGGCTGATGTCGCCGAACAGGATCGGCGGCTTCACGCAGCGTGAGCCATAGGACTGCACCCAGCCGAATTGGCTGAAGGCATAGCCATCGAGCTGCTCGCCAAAGTACTCGACCATGTCATTGCGCTCGGCCTCGCCGTGCACGAAGACGTCCAGCCCCAGCGCTTCCTGCTCGCGCACGCTGCGGGCGATTTCGACCTGCATGGCCGCTTGATACGCCGCGGCATCCAGACGCCCGGCCTTGAATTCGCTGCGGGCGCGGCGGATGTCGGCGGTCTGCGGAAACGAGCCGATGGTGGTGGTGGGGAATGGAGGCAGCTTGAGCAATGCCGCTTGTTTGGCACCGCGCTCGGCATACGCGCTCTTGCGCTGGCCCAGACCTTTGTCGATCTTGGCGAGCGCGGCCTTCACGGCGGGATTATTCACACGTGGCGACGTGCGGCGCACTTCCACGGCGGCCCGGTTGTCGGCCAAATCGGCTTGAACGGCAGCGCGTCCCTGGTTCAGCGCGACGCCCAGAACACGCAACTCATCGAGCTTTTGCAGCGCGAATGCAAGCCACGATTTCACCTGGACATCGAGCTTTTGTTCGCTCTCCAGATCGACCGGCACATGCAGCAACGAGCACGATGGTGCAATCCACAACTGCTCACCCCATCGCTTGGCAAGCGGCTCGAGCCAGTCGAGTACCGCGTTCAAATCGGTCTTCCAGATGTTGCGACCGTTGATCACGCCCAGCGAAATGATCTTGTGCGCGGGCAGCAGATTGATCACCGGCAGCACGTCGTCGCGGCCCTTGAGCGCATCGATGTGCAGGCCCGCCACGGGCAGATTGGCGGCCAGATAGGCGTTCTCCTGCAACGGCCCAAAATAGGTGGCGAGCAGCAGCTTGGTGCGACTGCTTTTGAGGTGGTGGTACGCGGTGTTGAACGCGTGCTGCCAATCGGCATCCAGCTCGGTCACCAGAATCGGCTCGTCCACCTGCACCCACTCCACGCCCTGCGCGGCCAGCGTGTCGAGCAGCTCCGAATAGACCTGCAGCAGGCGCGGCAACAAGGCCAGCTTGTCGGAGTCATCCTTGGACTTGCCGATCGACAGATACGTGACCGGGCCGATGATCACCGGCTTGGGTTTCACACCCTGGGCCTGGGCCTCGGCCAATTGCTCGAGCAGGCGCGAGGCATCGAGTTGGAACTCGGTCGTCGCGGTGAATTCCGGCACGATGTAGTGGTAGTTGGTGTCGAACCACTTGGTCATCTCGCCCGCGGCCACACCGCCGCAGCACGCCGAATGGGCCGCGTTCGCATCCCCACCTTGCGCCGAGCGACCACGTGCCACGCGGAAATAGTTGTCCAGCGGATCGCCCTGAAAACCGCGCACGCGCTCGGGCAGATTGCCGAGCGTGAAGCTCATGTCGAGCACCTGGTCGTAGAAAGAGAAGTCGCCCACGGGCACCAGATCCAGGCCCGCCTGGTCGGCCCAGTGGCGCTGGCGCAATTGCGCGCCCAGCGCGTTCAACGCATCGCGTGAGGACTCGCCCTTCCAGTAGGACTCCAGCGCCATTTTGAGTTCGCGCTTGGCACCGATCCGGGGAAAGCCGAGGTTGTGGATGGTGGTGTTCGTAGTCGTCGTCATGTACTGCTCGCATCGAAAGACAAGAAAGAATGGCGCGATGGTAGGCAGTCATTTCAATGAAGTAAAATGGTCTTATCTCACATAATAATGAATTTCATTCATGCATCGTGCTGCAGTGCATTCATCCTCCTGTCGTTCAGGAAGTCGAGAAACAAGGGGGCCATGCCGCTAAAAGTCCCCAACGCAGCGCCAAAAGTCTTGCGCACCTAAACTGCACGGGCCGGTGGCTCCACGGTTTTTTGTATGGACCGCCTTGCATTGTTTTTCCCGATTCATGCCCAGCCCGCTTCTCCTCACCCTGCTTTTCGCCCTGTGCACCATGATTGGTCCACTGGGCATCGACACGTACCTGCCCTCCTTCCACGCGATCGCCAAGGAGTTCGATGTCGGACCCGCAGCGGTGCAGCAAACCCTCAGCGCCTATGTGTTCGCCATGGCCTGCACGATGCTGTTCTACGGCACGCTGAGCGACACCTTTGGTCGCCGCCGCGTGCTGATGGTGTCGGCGATCGGTTACTGCCTGACCTCGCTGGCGGCGGCCTTTGCGCCCAACATCGAGATGCTGATCCTCCTGCGTTTTCTGCAGGGCATGTGCGCAGGATCGGGCATGGTGATCGTGCGGGCGATGGTCCAGGACAAGTTCCAGGGCGCCGAAGCCCAGCGCATGATGGCCATGGTCATGATGGTATTCGGCATCGCGCCGGCGTTGGCACCCGTATTTGGCGGCTGGCTGCAAACCCATGGCGGCTGGCGTGCGACGTTCTATTTCCTGTCGGCCTTCGGCGCGCTGCTGGCCCTGCTGCTGTGGCGCAAGCTGCCCGAAACGCTGCCGGAAAACAAGCGCACACCGCTCGACCTGGGACTGATCGCGGGCAACTACCTGCTCGCACTGTCCAACCGCAAGTTCCGCACGATGGTGCTCGGTCTGGCCTTGATGGCGGGTGCCAATTCGGTCTACATCAGCTCCGCCGCCGAGTTCGTGATGACCGTGCTCGGCATGGAGGTGACGCAACTGGGCTGGCTGTTCATTCCGCTCATCACCGGCACCATGTTGGGGTCTGCGGTGTCGGGCACCTTTGCCAAGCGCATTCCGCTGCGCACGCAGAAGGCGATTGGGTATGGGTGCCTGGTCGTCGCGTGCGTGAGCAACGTGATCTACAACGCATCGACCCAGCACCCTGTCGTGCCGTGGGCCGTGTTGCCGGTCACCATTTATACCTTCGGCATTTCGCTGCTGATGCCGATTCTCACCGTGGAGGTGATGGGCCAGTTTCCGAAAATGCGCGGGCTCGCGTCGTCGCTGCAGGGGTTTGCGCAGATGACGGTGTTTGCGATCATGTCCGGCCTGATCGTTCCCCACCTGTTCCACAGCGGACTGCTACTAGCCATTTGCCAAGCAGTAATGGTAGCCCTCGGCATGATGATCTGGTGGTTCTCAACTCACAGAAAAGACACTGTCGCTGAGTGACTTGTGTTGCATTGAACTCTCTGACGAACTCCCTGTCCGCGCATTGTGTGAGAGTCTTCGTTTTGAGATGACGATATAGGGCCCTATGCGTTGTTGCGATGCCTTGCCGTACCGGAGTACTGTCTTCGCCATCGACGCCTAGCCTAGGACCCTATCT
>CALMCS010000181.1 GCA_937862875.1 uncultured Comamonadaceae bacterium | reverse complement strand
CGAAGTTCACTTCTTGAGGCTTTGAAGCTTGCATTCTGGCGGCGAGGGTAGGGTTCCCGCGCCGCCAGAGGTTCTACTGCTTGAATGAAGAAGGCGCGATCTTCAATCCATCATTCATTCATTCACTCCAACAATCCATCTGCCCCATCAGTGGCAGGGCTGCTGGCTGTTGACGATGTTGCGCAGCGCGGTGGCGTCGATGATGCGCACATGGCGCTGCTTGACCTCGACGATGCCTTCTTCCACGAACTTGGAGAAGGTGCGGCTGACGGTTTCCAGCTTGAGGCCCAGGTAGCTGCCGATTTCTTCACGCGTCATGCGCAGCACCAGCTCGGACTGCGAGAAGCCGCGGGCATGGAGGCGCTGCACCAGATTGAGCAGGAAGGCGGCCAGACGCTCTTCGGCGCGCATGCTGCCCAGCAGCAGCATGACGCCATGCTCGCGCACGATCTCGCGGCTCATGATCTTGTGGACGTGGTGCTGGAGCGCCTTGACTTCACGGGAAAGCTCTTCGATGTTTTCAAAGGGCATCACGCACACTTCGGCATCTTCTAAGGCTACAGCGTCGCAGGTATGGCGATCGCTCACGATGCCATCGAGGCCGATGATTTCGCCAGCCATCTGAAAACCCGTGACCTGATCGCGACCATCTTCGGTGGCGACGCAGGTCTTGAAAAATCCGGTGCGAATGGCAAACAGCGAGGTGAATGGCTCGCCGTTGCGGAATAGGGTGCCACCGCGTTTGACCTTGCGACGAACCGTGACGACTTCATCCAGTCGCTTGAGTTGATCGTCGGAGAGCCCCAGGGGCATACAAAGTTCTCGCAGGTTGCAGTTGGAGCATGCGACTTTGATTGTTTGCGGTGTCATTTGCAATGGCGCCTTTAAAGTTGTCGGCTTTCGGCGGTGAAAAAATTTTCACGCACCTCTGCCGTTGTAATTTATGAAAGTAGCGGGAGAGATTGTCCCTCCGCACAAGAAAATCGAATTGACCTGCGTCAAGGACTTTCCTCGACGGCTGCGGCACAGTTGCAGGCGAACCTTTGGAATTCGCTATGACTGTTGTTACTTCAGAGCTCATCCGTCAATTTGACGTCTCTGGGCCCCGCTATACGTCCTACCCAACGGCAGATCGCTTCGTTGAAGCATTTGGTCAAGATGATTACGTCCTCGCTTTACAGCAGCGGCGCATTGGCTCGAATGCCAAGGCGCTGCCGTTGTCCCTCTATGTGCACATTCCATTTTGTGAATCTCTTTGCTATTACTGTGCGTGCAACAAGATTATTACCAAACACCCCGAAAGGGCGGAAGCCTATCTTGGCTATCTAAGTCGAGAAATCGATTTGCATACGGAGCACTGTGGTGTCAATCAGTATGTGAGCCAATTGCACTTGGGCGGAGGCACGCCGACCTTCCTGTCGGACGACAGCCTACAGGATTTGATGGCGCTAATCCGCAGAAATTTCGAACTTCTGCCTAACGGCGAGTACTCGATTGAGGTCGATCCGCGAACTGTTAACAATGATCGTCTGATGTTTTTGCGCCAATTGGGGTTCAATCGACTCAGTTTTGGTGTGCAGGACTTCGACGAGGATGTGCAGGCCGCGATCCACCGGGTGCAGCCCCGCGAGCAGGTCTTTCAACTGGTCGAGGAGGCGCGCAAGATTGGCTTTCAATCGATCAACGTTGACCTGATCTATGGACTTCCGCGCCAAACGGCTGAGTCTTTTGATCGGACCCTGGTGCAGGTGACCGAGCTGCGACCCGATCGCATCGCGCTGTACGCCTATGCCCATTTGCCCGAGCGCTTCAAGCCGCAGCGGCGCATCGTGGCCGCCGAGTTGCCGGACCCGGCCGGCAAGGTGGCCATGCTGGCGCGCTCGCTCGAGGTGCTGCAGGACGCGGGCTATGTCTATGTCGGCATGGACCATTTCGCCTTGCCCGATGACGCGCTGGCGGTGGCCAAGCGCCAGGGGCGGCTGCATCGCAACTTCCAGGGCTACAGCACGCAGCCGGATTGCGACCTGATTGGTCTGGGGGTGTCAGCCATCGGGCGCGTGGGGACTACCTATAGTCAGAACGCCAAAACGCTGGACGAGTACTACGACTCCATCAACCGCGGTCGCCTGCCGATTGTTCGCGGACTCGCGTTGTCGCGCGACGACCTGCTCAGACGCTCGGTCATCATGGCGCTGATGTGCCAGGGGGAGATTCTGTTCGAGTCGATCGAGCAGTCCTGGCTCATCCACTTTCAGACCTACTTTGCCCAGGAGATGGAGCAACTGCGCGGAATGGTCGATCAGGGGCTGGTGAAGCTGCGCGAGGACGGAATCGAAGTGACCCCCATGGGCTGGCACTTCGTGCGCGGCGTAGCCATGGTGTTCGATCGCTATTTGCAGGGCAACCGCAATCGCGAACGCTTCTCCCGCATCATCTGATAAGCCATGTGGGGCATTGCCTGGACCGCGTTTCTGATGGGGCTTCTGGGAGGCGCACATTGCCTGGTGATGTGCGCCGCGCCCTGCGGAGCGCTGCTCAACGGCAGTAAGCCCGCAGCGGGCGGCCCCAGCGACCCGAGCGTCCAGGTGGTGCACTTCGTGCGCAGCAGAAACGCCCGATGGCGTCCGGTGCTGTTCCATCTGGGACGCATCGTCGGCTACGCACTCGTAGGCGCAATGGCCGCCTACGCCATGGAGCGCCTCGCGTGGTTCAGCCAAGGCACGGGCGCATTGAAGCAGCTCTGGAGCGCAATGCACATCGCCATCATCGGGTGGGGCCTGATGATGGTGATGCAACTCAGCCAACCCGCCTGGATGGAGTCCGCGGGACGCCAGCTCTGGGCGCGCATTCAACCCCTCATAGCGCGACCGGGCGGCATCTTTGCCGTCGGCTGCGGCTGGGCCTTCATGCCCTGTGGCTTCCTGTACTCCGCCTTCCTGCTGGCCGCACTGAGCGGCGGCCCGATCGCCGGCGCCATCACGATGGCCATGTTCGCATTGGCCAGCAGCCTGTGGTTATGGGGTGGAAACTGGGCCTGGCTACAGGTACGCGACCGCATGCGAGGCAGCCGCTGGATCGCCTGGGGTCCACGCCTCAGCGGACTGGTCTTGATTGGACTGGGTGCGACCGCACTGTGGTGGGGAGTGGTACACCAACAGCAAGCGCCATGGTGTTTGCCGTGACCGGCAAGCAGTCAAAGACAAAAAAGAAA